>JBKJOI010000249.1:0-12530 GCA_046595695.1 Haliangiales bacterium
CCCGCTGCGCATGATCCGGCTGACCGTCCGCGACCACGCTAAGGGCTCGCGTCCAAGGCCGCGAACTCCACGGCGCCTGCGAAGGCGGTATCGCCCTCGGGATCGATGACGGTGAGCGCCGGCGCGTCGCGATCGATGATCAGCCGGGCACTGGCGCGCTCCTCACCCCCGGCCTCCGAGCGAACGACGACGGCGACCTCGTGCTCGCCGTCGGCGAGCTCGTCGGTGTCGAATGGCATCTCGAACGGTGAGCTGTCACTGTCGGCCACGATGTCGCCATTGATGAGCAACTCCGCGCTCGCGGCACCATCGACCTGCGGTGCGATCTCGCCGCGGCCCGAGGCGTAGATCGTCGGCTCGACCGAGACGGCGAGCGGCACCTCGGCGACCTCGGAATCACAGGCAGTGACGGCACCCGTCAGCGCGAACAGGACGAGCGAAAAGCGGGTGAATGAAGAGAGCCGGGAAAGCATGGTTCGAATCCTCCTGCCCCATTCCATTGCAGGCGTCGTGCCGCGACGGCGCGCGAGCGGAACCGCCGATAAGGCGGTAAGAATGTGACCAACGCCGCGTCACCCGCTGTCAGCTTCTGACCCAGGTGTCTCTTTCGGCAGAGACAGCACGGAGACGGCACGGTGGCCGCGTCGGCCCGCGGTACGGCGGTGCGATCGCTACCGAGATTCGCGCGCGGCGCCCGCGAGCACGTCGCTCACGCGGCGCCGGAGCTCGTCGACGGTGAACGGCTTGCGCAGCAGGTTCACGCCCAGCTCGAGCACGCCCTCGGTGCTGAGCGCGGCGTCAGGATAGCCGGAGACGTAGAGCACGCGCAGGTCGGGATGCTCGCGGGTGAGGTCGCGCACCAGCTCGCGGCCGTTCATCTTCGGCATGATCACGTCGCTGATCACCAGCTCGAGGCGCTCGCCCAGCTCGCGCGCGAGCACCAGCGCCTGCGGCGGATCGCCGGTGGCGACCACGTGGTAGCCGTCCTCGGTCAGGACGTTCACGAGCAGGCGGCGCACGGCCTCGTCGTCCTCGACGACGAGCACGGTGCGGCCCCGTTGCGCCGGGCGATTGACCGGCCTGGGCGCCGGCGCGGTGGCGCTGGCCTCGATGGCCTGCGCCTGCGCGCGTGGGAACAGCACCTCGAACGAGGAGCCGACGCCCACCTCGCTGTGCACGCTCAGGTGACCCTGGTGCTGCGCGACCAGGCCGTGGACCGTCGGCAAGCCCAGGCCCGTGCCCTTGCCGGGCTCCTTGGTGGTGAAGAAGGGCTCGAAGATGCGCTGCAGCGTGCGCGCGTCCATGCCCGTGCCGGTATCGACCACGCGCAGCGCGACGTAGGTGCCCGGCGGCACGCCGCGGCGCCGGCGGGGGTCCTCGTCGACGACCGTGGCGACGTCTGTCTCGATGGATAGGCGGCCGCCCGCGGGCATCGCGTCGGCCGCGTTCATGCCCAGGTTCATGATGATGCGCTGCAGCTGGCCGCGATCGCCGCGCACCAGGCACGCCTCCACCGCGCGCCGGTGGACGATCTCGACGTTCTCGCGCACCAGCCGGCGCAGCATGCGCAGGAAGTCGGCGACCTCGGCGTCGAGGTCGAGCACACGCGCATCGGTGACCTCCTTGCCGCCGAAGGCCAGGAGCTGGCGGGTCAGCTCGGCGGCGCGCTCGGCGGCGGTGAGCACCTCGGAGATCTGCTGGTGCGCGCGCGAGCCGCTGGGCAACGAGCGCAGCGCCATCTCCGAGTACATGAGCATGGGCGTGAGCAGGTTGTTGAAGTCGTGGGCCACGCCGCCGGCCAGGCGGCCGACCGACTCGAGCCGCTCGGCGTGCTTGAGCTGCTCCTCCAGGCGGCCGCGCTCGCGCTCGGCGGCGCGCTGCGGGCCGATGTCCTGGAAGGCGACCACGGCGTAGCGCACGCCGCCGTCCTCGGCGCGGATGGGCGTGCCCCACATGGCCAGCGGCACGGCGCGCCCGGCCAGGCGCACCTCGACGTCGTCGACCATCGAGGTCTCGCCGCGGAGCGCGCGCAAGAGCGGCAGCCGCGCGGGCGGGTAGGCGTCGTCGCTGTCGGCGACGCACATGCGGTAGCGCATGAAGACCTCGCTCGGCGCCAGCGCCGCGTCGGCGTCGACGATCTCGCGCGCCTTGCGGTTGGCAAACGACGGCCGCCCGTCGGGCTCGAGCACGAACACGCCCACCGGCAGGCCGGCGAGGAAGGCCTCGAGGCGGGCCTCGCTGGCGCGCAGCGCCAGGTTGAGCGTGCGGGTGGCATCGTAGAGCCGCGCGTTCTCGAGCGAGATGGCCGCCTGCGCGACCAGGAAGCGCAGCACCTCGAGGCGTTCGGTCGTGAAGGCCCCGGCGGTGAGCTCGTTCTCGAGGAAGAGCACGCCCGTGGTCCGGTCCTGCAGGCGGACCGGGATGCACGCGAGCGACTTGGCGCCGCGCGCGCGCACGTAGGCGTCGTGCATGAACGCGCCCTCGCGCGCCGCGTGGGCGAGCACGACCGCCTCGTTCGTGCGCGCGGTGAAGCGCACGATGCCCTCGGGCAGCAGGCCCGAGCCGTCGACCGGCTGGCCGGCCAGCACCTCGAGCGCGCCCGAGCGCACGTCGAGCATGGCCTCGATGCGCAGCTCGCCACGTGCGTCGACGATGAGCGCCGCGCGCTCGGCGCCGGCGTTCTCGACGATGAGGCGCATGGTGCGCTCGAGCAGCCGCCCGAGGTCCATCTCGCTCGAGATCGCCTGCGAGGCGCGCAGCACGCTGACCAGATCCAGCGACTCGCCGATGCTCGCGGCGCGCGGCGGCGTCGCGAGCGCGAGATCGGGGTGCGAGGTCTCGAGCGCGCGCACCTTGGCAGTGGCGCCCCAGCGCGCGTAGCCGGTGCGCGCCTCGCGCAGGTACGCCAGCGCGATCACGCGGCTGCCGCGGCGCTCGAAGGCGAGCCCGGCCAGCTCGGCGGCCAGGGCAGCGTGCTGGTGGTAGCCGCTCGCGCGCGCCTCCAGGATGGCCTGGTCGTAGAGCTTCGTGGCCGAGTCGGCGCGGCCGTCCAGATCGGCGAGCTCGGCGGCGACCAGCAGGTGCTTGTGCAGGTAGTTGGCCGGGCAGCTGTCCGCCCAGGCCGCCAGCCGCTTGCGCTTGCGCGCGAGCAGGCGGCGCAGCGTGCGACGCGCGCCCGAGCCGGCGCGCAGGCAAGCCACGCCGGTCAGGCAGGCGAAGAACACGTACTCGGTCATGCGCAGCTGGCCCGCGGTCATGGCCTCGATGGTCTCGTCGTGCTCGAGCACCAGCGCCATGGCCTCGGCGGGGCGGTGGAAGAGGTAGAGCAGCTCGACCTTCCAGATGGCGTAGATGGCGAGCATGATGCGCGCCTCGGCGGCGCGCACCTGGGCGACCAGGTCGGCCTCGTGCACGCCCTGGCCAGACAGGCTGGCGACGCCGTCGGTCTCGCCACGCAGGCAGCGCACGAACTGCTTGAGCAGGAGGAACATCACGTTGACGTCGGCGTGACGGAGCGGCCGCGCGAAGCGCTCGCCCGCCTCGGCCTGGCGGAACACGTCGTCGAGCGGATCGCCGACGATCGCGGCGCCCTCGGCGTGGTTGGCCGAGGCGATGCTCGCGTAGACGATGTCGCCGCTCTCGAGGCCCTCGGGCACGGCGCGCCGCGCGTACTCCAGGCTCTCGCGCGCGTGACCGCGGAAGTGATGGATGAACAGCCCGAACATCACGTCCAGCTTGGCGCGCCGCTCGCTCCACGCGTAGCGATCGGCGAGCGCCAGGCCCAGCCGGCCGAAGCGCTCGGCGTCCTCGTACTTGCCCATCACCGCCGCGAGCAAGAGCCCGTAGCTCACGTAGCCGACCGACGACGGCGGCGCGTTGCCGTGGGTGAGCGAGATGCGCAGGCACTCGTGGACCAGCCAGAAGAACAGCTTCGGGTCCATGAAGTACGCGGGCGCGAACAGGTGCTCGATGATCGAGACCGCGGCGATGAGCCGCTCGTCGGTGAGGTCGGGTAGGGTTGCCAGATCGACGCCGCGCCGGCGGAAGCGGGCCAGCTGCGTGCGGCCGAGCACGCCGAGGAGCGCCGGCGTGCCGGGGTGTGCGGGCACGTGGACGCCGAGCGCGACGAGCGCCTCGCGGCCGAGCGCGACGGCGCGGTCGTAGCGGGTGCGGTTGGCCTCGAGGACGATGCGCACCGTGTAGAGCTCGGCGCGCTCGAGCGGCGAGCGCAGGCGCGGCAGGAGCGCGTCGGCGAGCTTGTCGGCCTCGTCGAAGTGGCCGGCCAGGTAGGCGCACTCCGCGGCGCGCAGGTGCAGCTGGTACGCGAGCTCGTAGTGGGTCGCGAACGCGTCGTCGGGGAGCGCGGCCAGGCCGGTGCGCAGGTAGCTGAGCCCCTCGGCGTAAGCGGTGGCGGAGCGGGCCTTCTTGCCGGCGAGCAGGCACACCTCGGCGAGCAGCCGCCGCTCGGCCGGCTCGTGCACGAGCGAGGCGCCACGCGCCAGCTGATCGGCGATCTCGAAGACGCGCGCCTCGCGCGCCGCGAGCGGCGTCTGCGCGAGCAGCATGCGGCCGATGCCCAGGTGCAGCGCGGGCCGCTCGGCCTCGGGCGTCAGCTCGTAGGCGGCCTGGCGCACGCGATCGTGCGGGAAGCGGTAACGGTAGTCGGGGGCATCGGGCGCCGCGCTCGTCTCGCCGGGCGCGTCGAAGGGGTACGCGGTCTCCAGCGGCAGGAGGAAGCGCTCGCGCACGGCCGGCTCGAGCGTGGTCCGCGTCTCGTTCATGGACGACCCGGAGGCCTGCGCCAGGGTCGACAGCGCGCAGCGGTCGCCGATGCACGCGGCCAGGCGCAGCGCGCGCTGCACCGGCTCGGCCAGCTTCTGCAGGCGCTCGAGCATGAGCGCGACCACGTTGGCGGTGATGCCGAGGGCCTCGATCTTGCGCGTGTCCCAGGTCCACGCGCGCAGCGCCGGCGAGAAGCTGAGCAGCTTCTCGCGCGCCAGCATGCGCAGGAATTCGTCGACGAAGAACGGGTTGCCCGAGGTCTTCTCGTAGACCAGGCGGGTGAGCGGCAGCACCTGGCTGCGCGGCGCGCGCAGCGCGTCGGCGACCAGGACCTCGACGTCGGGCTCGGAGAGCTCGCGGAGCGCCAGCTCGCGCATGGGCACGCTGGCGCGCCGCAGCTCCTCGAGCGCCAGCGAAAATGGGTGCGCGGCGTCGATCTCGTTGTCCCGGTAAGCGCCGATGACGAGCAGGTGGGTGAGCTCGGTGCTGGTGAGCAGCGCGCGCACGACGTGCAGCGTGGCCGGGTCGACCCACTGCAGATCGTCGAGGAAGAGCACGACCGGATGCTGCTCGCTGGCGAGCACGCCCACGAAGCGCTGCATGGCCACGGCGAAGCGGTGCTGCGACTCGACCAGGCCGGTGCGCGGCGCGGCCGGCTGCGCGCCGATGATCTTGGCCAGCTCGGGGACGACCTCGACGATGAGCGCCGCGTTGGCGCCCAGGCGGGCCAGGATCCGCTCCTTCCAGGCACGCAGCTCGTCGTCGCTCTCGGAGAGCAGCTCGTCGCACAGCTGCTGGAACGCCCCGCGCAGCGCCGCGTAGGGCACGTTGCGATGCAGCGCGTCGAACTTGCCCGACAGGAAGAAGCCGCGGCGCTCCACGATGGGCCGCCGCACCTCGTGCACGAGCGACGACTTGCCGACCCCCGAGTAGCCGGAGACCAGGACGAGCTGCTTGCCACCGGCCGCCGCCTGCTCGAAGCTGCCCAGGAGCACGCGCCGCTCGCTGTCGCGGCCGTAGAGCCGACGCGGTAGCTCGAGCCGCTCGGGCGCATCGGCGAGGCCGAGCGGGAACGGATCGATGCGGCCCTGAAGGCGCAAGCGGCGCAGCGCGTCGGCCAGGTCGGCCACGATGCCGGGCGCGCTCTGGTAGCGATCCTCGGGGTTCTTGGCCAGCAGCTTGTCGACCAGCCGCGACACCGTCTCGGGGATGCTGCGGTCGAGCTCGCAGAGCGGCGTCGGCGCGCGCGCGATGTGGGCGTGGACCAGCGCGAGCGCGTCGGCGTCGGCGAAGGGTACGCGGCCGGCGAGCATGTGGTAGAGCGTGGCGCCGAGCGAGTAGAAGTCCGTGCGGTGGTCGACCTCCAGGTTGGTGCGCCCGGTCTGCTCGGGCGAGATGTAGGCGAGCGGCAAGGTCAGCCCGTGCGCGCTGCGCGTGAGCTCGGCGTGCTGGCGGATGAACGTGGCGTCGGCAAAATCGATGATCTTGGTCTTGCCGGTCTGTGGCTCGACCAAGATGTTGCCCGGGTGGATGGCGCGGTGGATGACCTCGAGCGCGTGCACCTGGGCGAGCCCGCGCGCGACCTTCATGGCGATGTCGAGGGCCGCGTCCAGGCCCATGGGCCCGGCGGCCAGGAGCTCGGCCAGCGAGCTACCGCCGAAGTCCTCCTCGACCAGCGCCACGCGCTCGCCACACGGCTCGAGCGCCAGGTAACGGAGCACGTGCTCGTGCGCGATGGTCGCGCCGAGCCGGTACTCGTGACGGAAACGTACCAGCGCCGCCGGATCCGACGCGGCGTCGGGGCTGACCTTCAGCACCACGCGCTGCTGATCCTTCAGGGCCGTCGCGCGGAACACCGAGGAACGTCGGCCCTGGTGAATCTGTTCCAGCACGGCGTATCCCGGTACGGCCAACATGCGACATCTCCCGAGAGTTTGCCCACCGCACCGGCCGCCACGACGCTGCCGGGCGTCCCCGATGCTCGACTATGCCACAGGCGGCGGCTTCGCGGTCGTGGGACGCTGGACGACGCGGGCGACGGGAAGCCGGGCCGCGCGAGCGGCCTGCTTGCGCAGGGCGGTCGCGCGCCAGGCCGCGCGCACCGCCGTGATCAGCACGAAGGTGAGCACGGCGCGAAACGCCAGGCCCAGGCTGGGACCGAGCGCAGCACCCGGTCGGCGCCGCAGGCAGGACAGTGCGTCGCGTCCTTTGCCAGGGGCTGCCGGCAGCGAAGGCACTTCATCTCTTTCGGGGGCAGCATGAGCGAACGGTACGCGAAAGCGGCCCACGGGGATGTGGCAGTGCTCACGGCGGCGGCGCGTTGCGTGTGTTCACGACGACGCGAGGCGGGTGTTCCATGGAACAGTTCCATGGAACACCCGGATCCACCGCACTCGAACCACCGCATTCCGCCAAGGTACTGAATCGACTGGAGCCCGATAGGTCCGTCGCAACGATGGGCCATCCGATCTTCGGCATGCGCCTTGCTCGGCCTATTCCGACAACGATGGAGGCCTTCGTGCAACGTATCGCTCATCTGGTTCTTGGTGGATTGCTGGTGACCCTCTGCGCGCTGGAGCGTCCCGCCCACGCAAGCGTGCCCACGTTGACGATCTTCGAGGCCGTCGATGCCGTGAAGAGCGAGAGCGGCTCGAGCACGACCGACGCAACGAGGTACATCCGCATCCGCGGTCTCGTCCAGGGTGAGAGCACGCCCCGGATTGTGTCGATCGCCACCAGCGAGGAATGCGCGCGCTTCGCGGTCCTGTCCATGAGCAAACCGGGCGTATACCTGCTCGCGCTCGAGCCAGGCCAGTTCACCTACTGCACGCTCTCGCGGCGCTGATCCATGCGCCGCGCTCTCCGTACGCTGGTCGCAGCGCTCGCGCTCGCGGCCTCGGCCTGCGACGGTGACGACGCGCCGCCGGTTGCGCCTCGTGTCGACGCCGGCGCGCCGAGCCCGCCCGCGGTCGACGCCGATCACGATGGCCATGTCGCCGACGCCGATTGTGACGATACGAGCGCCGCGATCTGGCAGCTCCTGCCCGCGTACGCCGACCTGGACGGTGACGGTCACGGCGCCGGCGACCTCGTGTCGGTGTGCTCGGGATCCGAGCCACCCCCGGGACACGCCAGCACCGCGGCGGACTGCGCGCCCGACGACGGCGCGCGCTGGGTCGAGCTCGCCTACGCCTTCCGCGACGCGGACGGGGACGGACGCACCATCGCCACGAGCGGCTCGATCTGCTCCGGCGGCAGCCTCCCCACCGGTCACCACGTCGAGCCGGGCGATCCAGACTGCGACGACGCGGATGCCACCTCCTGGGCGCTCCTCGAGCTCGCCCTCGACGAGGATCTCGATGGGGTTGGCGCGGGCGAGCTCGTGCCGCTGTGCACCGACGGTGGCCTCGAGCCGGGCTATGCGGCGACGTCGAGCGACTGCGCGCCCGCCGACGGGCAGCTCTGGCAGGAGCTGCCCTACGGCCACCGCGACCACGACCTGGACGGAGCCACCGTTCCCGAGACCGGCACATTGTGCGCCGGCGTCGGGCTCCCGGCGACGTACCTGACACAGCCCGGCGCAGCCGACTGTGACGACGCCGACGCAACCGTGGCGGCGCTCCGAGGCCTCTACCCGGATGTCGACGATGACGGGGTCGGCGCCGGAGCCGCCGAGATGCTGTGCGCCGGCAGCGAAGCGCCGCCCGGCCATGCCACGACGACCGGCGACTGTGCGCCCGAGGACGGCACGACCTGGCGCGAGCTCGCCTTCGCATACCGCGACGCCGACCGCGACGGCCACACGGTACCCACGGCGGGCACCGTTTGCGCCGGCGCGGCCCTGCCTGCCGGCTACGCGAATCTCGCCTCGGGCAACGACTGCGCCGACCAGCAGCCGACGCTGCATACCTCGCTCGCCGTGCACGTGGACGAGGACAGCGACGGTGTGGGCGCCGGATCGACCGTCACGCTCTGCACGAACGGCAGCGCGCCGGACGGCTACTCGCCCTCGGGCGACGACTGCGCGCCCGCGAGCCCGCTCGCCTGGCAGGTCCTTGGCGGGTTCGCGGACGCCGACGGCGACAGCTTCACGGTCATGACCGAGACGCCCGTGTGCAGCGGCGGCGCGCTCCCGCCTCCCTTTCGCGCGGCGCGCTCCGGCAACGATTGCGACGACGCGAGCCCCGCGGTCCACCGGTGGGTATCGCTCTACTCCGACGCTGACGGTGATGGCCATGGTCAGCCGCCGCGCACCGTGCCGTGCCTGGGCCAGGCGCTACCCGAGGGGCTCTCCCTCCACGGTGACGACGTCGACGACGACGATCCGGACCGATTCGAAGACGACGAGGAGAACGAACACGATCTCCTCTTGATCCTGTGAAGGACGACACGATGCGACAGAACTTGAAATGGCTGGCGACGGCTCTCACTTGCCTCGTCGCTTGCGACGACGGTGCGCTCGTCTCTTCCGACGCGAGCGGTGCCGACGCGTCGTCGTCCGCGGACGCCGGTGCCGGTGCCGATGCCCGTGCCGATGCCGGTGCCGATGCCGATGCCGATGCCGATGCCGATGCCGGCACGGTGGACGCCACGAATCTCGCCGATGCGGCGTTCGACGCGCCCCCGGCATCCAGCGACGCCTCTGAGCTGGATGCCGCCATCGACGCGCCCCCGGCACCGATCGACGCGGCCACGATGGACGCCGCGAGCGACGCCTCCGAGCTGGACGCCGCTACACTGCCTGACGCTTCCGCGCCTCCGCCGCCGCCTCCGACCGGAGGCTTCGTCATCGGCAGGGTGCACGCGGGGGACTACCACTGGCTCGTGCGCATTCCGCTCGACGGTGGCTCGGCCATCAATCTGACGCCGCCCGCCGGCTTTTCGCTCGGCTTCGCCAGGCTGTCACCCGACGGCGAGTACCTCGCGTATACAGCATCTCCGGTGCCGGCCTCGCCGGGAACCCTGCGCCGCCTGTACGTGGTGCCTGCCGACGGCTCGTCGCCACCAACGGTGGTCTCGGGGCCTGTACCGTCCGCCGGATCGGTCGGCCTGACCATCCAGTTCTCACCCGACAGCTCGCGCCTCGCCTACACGGCCAATGGAACCGGCCAGACCGAGCTCTTCACCGTGCGTCCCGACGGCACCGAGCGCGTCTCGGTGTCGGGCGGGCGGCCGGCCTCGCGCTGGGCATGGCACCCGGGGAGCGGTCTCCTGGTCTACGAGCATCAACCACCGGCGGCGCCGGACGAGCTTATGGTCACCTGCGCCGCCAGCGACTGCAGCCACGCGCCGCTACCCGGGCAGAACCCGAGCCAGTTCAGCTTCTCGCCCGACGGAGCGCACCTCGCCGCGATGATCAGCACGGGTGATGCCAATGCGAACCGTCTGCACATCATCGACTTCCCGGGCGAAGCGACCCGCCTCGTCTCGGCCGAGGTGGTGAGCTGGTCCGAGTCGCTCCACTGGGCGCCGGATGGCGAGCGCCTCACCTACTTCGAGGCCGGCGAGCCACACGACGCGGTGCACATCGCCTGCGCCGATGGATCGTGCAACGTCCCGCTGCCGTTGCCGTACTCCTTCGGCCTCGCCGACCTGGACCACCTGGGCTGGTCGCCCGACGGGGCGTACCTCTACGCCGTGGCGCAACCGCAGTACGGCGAGCCGGAGCACACCTTCGTGGTGTGCCGCGACGCCTCCTGCGTGCACGAGCACGCGGGCGCAGGAGAGAGCTGGGGCGACGCCGCCACCTGGTCGCCAGACAACCGCCTCGTGCACCGCGGCTTCATTCCGGGCCTCGCTGGCTCCCGGCTCGTCGCCGACTGCCCCGACGCGAGCTGCGCCCGCGTCCTGGCCTCGGGGCCGGCGACCGGCTGGAACGGCCGACCCGTGTGGGCCGGCACCTCGGCGCGCTTCGCGTTCAAAGCCTCGAGCGGCCTGTGGGTGAGCAACGCGCTCGGGCTCGCGCCAACGCTGGTGTGGTCGGCACTGGCGATCACTCCCCAGCCACTCGCGTTCGACGCCACGGGACAGCTGGTCGTGTTCATGGCCCAGGGCGAGGTCAGGGTGGTCCGTATCGACGGGACCGGCGCGCGCATCCTCGATGCCCAGGTGTCGCCGGCCGGCAACCTCAGCTCCTTCGAGCTCATCGTCCGCTGACCCCAGCCATTCGTGGCCTCGCTCAGCCCGCCAGCGGAATCGATAGCGGCATGGTGTCGTCGGCGTCGAAGAGGAAGGTCACGGCCCGCGCGGGCGGCGCTGGAGGCGACGCGTCGGCCAGGCCCGCCACGAGCTGGCTGTCGGCGAGCAGCTCGAGCAGCCCGATGAGGTCGCGGTAGCGCTCGCCTGGGGTCTGCGGGACGTAGGCGTCGCACGCGCGGCAGTGAAAACCGCGCCACCCGCGGTCGGCGGCGACGGTCAGGCAGCGGTCGTAGGCGCGGCAGCCTAGCCGGCGGGCCTCGGCGCAGCGGTCGGGATCGCCGAGGCTGTGCGCGGGAGACGGGGCCGGGGCGAGGACCTGCAGTTCAACCGTCGTGGGCATGTGATGACGTTGCCAGGGCGGTGGGACAAGGTCCGTCCCGGTCAGGAAGATTTCGGGAAGGAATCGCCGGTCGGAGCGTACCGGGCCGCCTGGTCGGCGTCACCGGCGCGGGCCGCGTCGTCCAGGGTCAGGGCACGCTGGAAGTTGCTCCGCATGGAGTCACGCAGCGAGGCCGGTTCGCGCACGACGGCGTGGCCAGCGTGCGACTGTAGCCAGTTCTGCACCTCGATCAGGTTGGCGGTGTCGAGGACGAGGCGCAGCCCGCCGCCCGGCAGCGGGGTGAGGGCGATCATGCCCGGCCAGACGCGCTCGACGATGTAGGGAGCGACGATGTCGTCGAAGTCCACGACGACGCGCTGCCGGCTGGGGTCGCTGATGATACCGAACCCGTCGAAGGCGTCCTCGATCCTGAAATCGACGGGCACCTCGAACTCTTCGCGCAGGAGCTCGACCTTGGTGAACCGATCGGCCGGCCAGCGCACCCACTCCCGGCCGGCGGGTCCATCCGCGTCGGTGGCCGCCGGGCCAGCCGGGGCCGCCGGGGCCGGGGCACGGCCGAGCCGGCGAGCGAAGACGTAGATCGTGTTGCCATAGATGACGAACGCGAGCGGCTCCATGATGCCGGAGAGCCGCTTGCCCTGGGGCGTGCGGTAGCCGTAGGCGACCCGGCGGCGACGGGTGACGGCCTTCTGCAGGGTGCGGACGAGGTCGCGCTTGAGCCGATAGTCGCGGACGCCGCCGGTGGGGACGAAGAGGAAGCGGGCGGTATCGGCCTCGATCTCGGCGCGCTCGTCGACCGAGACGTTCTCGAGGATCTTCGCGATGACGTTCTCCATCGCGTCGTGGAAGGTCGTGCCGGCAAAGGGCGCCCAGAGGCGGCGCGTGGCCGCGACCCAGTGCGCCTCGGCGCGCGTGAGCGCGACCTTGATGAAGGTGCGACTCTGCAGCTGGACCCTCGTCTGGCCGCGCTGGTCGTCGTCGTAGCTGTAGGTGAGGTTCTTGCCGGAGGCGGCGATGTCGTGCAGGTCGCGGCGGACCGTCTTGACCGAGACGCCGAGCTCGCCGGCCAGGTCGCCGAGCGTGCTGGGATGACGCCGATCGCTGAGCTGATCGAGCAGCGTGAGCTTGCGGGAGAACTGCGAGAAGAAGCCGCTCCGGTAGGCCATGGCTCAGCTCACTCCTTGCCACCGCCGGCGGCTTCGCCTGCGAG
>JBKJOI010000378.1:0-14573 GCA_046595695.1 Haliangiales bacterium
GTTGGTCGCGTAGCCGGGGTGGAAGGCGAATCCGAGCAGGCCTCGCTCGCTGCTGGAGGAGTTGTCGTCGTTCACGACGTTCTGGATGTCCAGGAATGCCGGTTCCTTGGGGCCACCGTTCTCGACGATATAGATGAGCCCGGGCTTGTCGAGGACGAAGAGTCGCGTCTCGCCCGGTGGGACGACGGCCGCAACGGGCGCGACGAACCCTGATGCGACCGTCTCCACGGCGAGCGTCGGGATCCCCGCGACTGGCGTGGAGGTGCACTGGGGGACCGCCGCGTCGGCGCCCGAGTTCGCGTCAGGAGTGTTGGGATCCGCGTCTGGCGCGTTCGGGTCAGCGTCGATCGTGGGAGCGACGCTTCCGTCGGCGGCGGGCTTGTCGTCGTCGCCGCAGGCGACGAGTCCGGCGAGCAGGACTAGAGGTAGGTAAGTGCGCATGGGGCGGATGATACCCCTCGGGCGCTCCAGCGGACCGCGCCGCTGCGCGGTCCACCTTACCTGCCAGGCGGCGTTATTCGAGACGATCGCATCCATGCGAGGACGCCCCTGCAATCAGGGCACGATGCTCCAGGCGAAGCCATCCTCGGCGTCGTCAGACGTCAGGCTGCCGCCTGGGAACTCGCAGATGCCTTGAAAGGAACCCGTCGTGGTGATGGAAGTCTCGGTCCCGAAGATGCGGTCGCCGCCCGCGCTCTGCGCGCCCCCGAAAGACATGGATCGGAGGTGCGCGCCGCCACTGGAGAACTGCGCGAGGAAACCGCGAACCTTCCCCGCGGGAGGCGCAGGTAGCGACGTGCCGCCCATGCTGACTGAACCATCGTAGAAGCCGGTGAGCCAGATGGACCCGCCCGGAGCGATCAAGAGGTCACGGAACTCCGTGGTGGCTGAGTCAATTCGCATTTGGGAGGCCAGGCTGCCTGCGGCGGTGTAGTTGAGTACGACGAAGCCGGCGCCGGCCACGGTGGACGTCCCGGCGACCACGGGCCCCGCCGCCTCCAGTGCGACTGCGAAGCCAGCCGAGCCTGCCGCGAGCAGCAAGCAGCTGTCACTTCCAGTACTCCCTACCATCTCTGCGAACAGAGTCGTACCGGTCGACGAAGCGAACTTTGCGAAGAAACAGTCAAACCCGCCGATGCTTGAAGTAGCCCCGGTCCCGAAGTCTATGGCGGTTTCGGTACCTCCCAGTAGAAGAGGATGTCCGTCTGCGCCAACGGCAAGTACCTGAGGGAATTCAACACCCGGACCTCCACCTCCACGCGACCACAGAATGGTCCCTTCGGAGTCGAGGCTCACCAGGTAGATGTTTCGATTGTTCGTCCCTGGCGCCTGGATGACCGTGCCGTCGATCACGATCGAGTGGATGAAGTTCGCGGCCATGTAGATCTTGTCGTCCGGCCCCACGGCGACAAGTTGCCCCGCAGCAGCGCCGAATGTGACGCCGCCGAAGCCACGCGCCCACTTGACCGTTCCTGTCCCGAGATCCAGGCGCGCGACAAACCGCGTGCTGTCGGGGTCGAGTGCGATGCCACCGATCGTGAGATCGATCGAGGTCGTGCCCGACACGACGATGTCGCCAGACGACAGTTGCTGGTAGCCCGTGACAGCAAAGACCTCGGTGGTTCCGACAATCGAGGTGGTCCAGACCGGCTCGGGCGAGGCATCACCGATGCGCTGGATGCACTCTGTGAAGTTGTTGCACGGGCCCAGGCCCGCGAAGGTGCCGTCGGCAAGCCGCAGCGTGGCTCGGAAATCGTCAAAGCCACGTAGGCTGCGCGTGGCTCCGCTGAGCAGGAAGGTCGCATCAACGTCGAGCCCAGCATCGAGCGTGAGCGCACAGGAGGCGCGTCCGGTACAGCCCGCGGTCCATCCCTCGAAAAACGAGCCAGATTGGGCGACCGCGGTGAGCTCCAACTCGGTGCCGGCCACAAACGTCGCCGAGCAGGTTCCTGGGCAGTCGATTCCGGCCGGGCTAGACGTTACGGTACCCATGCCCGCTCCACTAAGTGCAACCGAAACGGTCACCATCTCGCTGCCGCCGTCGGGACCATCCTGCACTCCCACGCATTCCCGCGCCAGGCCGTCGCCGCTCAGGATGCCCCAGCGCAGCTCGCTGCCTTCGCACGCGGAGTCGGGGAACGCGCACCACATGTCCGCGGACTCGGGCGACCCGAGGCATTCGCCGCCGATGCCCGCCTGCGAGCAATCGGAGCTGTCGTCGCACTTGATTGGATCGTTCGACGCGCACGCCGCGGCGAGCGCGGCGAGGGCGGGGAACAGACCGTAGAACGCGAGCTTTCTCATGCTGAACCTCGGGCAAGTCGTACCATGAGCGGGCCGCTTGCTCGCCCGATCCGCGCACTCACCGGGTCGCCGGCGTGACGGGCGTACCTGGTGTCGAGGTGTTCTCATTTGCCTCGCCTGCGGCGGAGCGCATGTCGCGGCGGGCGGGAGCCGCGACAGCCAGCGACGACGCTCCGCGGCCTCGTCGTCGAGGGCCGCGTGCGTGGCCTTCGGTCGACGAAGGCGAACTCGCACCGCGCTCACTGCCTGCCCAGCAGGTGCTCGCCGACCTGGCGCCAGATGGCCGTAGCGCGCTCGTCGGGCGCGGGCTCTCCCTCGTAGACCCAGGCGAGACTGCCCTCGTCGGCGTCGATTGCGCAGAGCTCGAAGACGCTGCGCGGGCTCAGGCGCCAGATGGCGCACTGATTCTCGATGTCTTCACCGAGCTTGTTCTCGATCAGCGCCTCGAGCTGCCATTGCAGCTCCTGATCATGGTCGCTGAAGATCAGCTCACGGCGGCCGCCTACCTCGGGCTGGTGTCGGTCGGTCTGCAGCTCGAGGTCGCGAAAGCGTGGTCGAAACCCGGTCCGCAGCTGCACCGCCCTCAGCGAGCCGAATCGAAGTGGCCGCGGCGCGGTCTCGGGCCCGAAGTCGTGTATCCTCCAGTCGTCGGCCGCAGCGACCTTGCAGGCCGCGTCGGGCATTCCGGGTGCGCAGGCATCGATGGCGCCGCGGACCATCGCCGTGGTGACGGGCTGGCGGTGCGCATCGGCTCGCCAGCGCCAGGCGCCGATCCCGAATCCCAGCGCCAGGGCGAGCGTGACCGCGCAGAGCAGGGCCGCAGGGCGAGTGGAGCGAATCACGGGCACTCTCGTGTCGAGTTGGTCGATTGCCGGTTGGCCAGCTCGAGGCCACTGTTGAAGGCGCAGTTCTCCTCGCGATGCTCCGTCTTCACGTCGTCGATGATGTAGCCCGCGACGTCCTCCACGATGAGCTGCCACTCAGAATCGCGCGGCGTGTACTCGATCTCCAGCCCGACGGTCCCGGTCAGCTCGCCGATTTGTCTCTGCCCGAGGTGGGCCTCGGCACCTACGGTTCCGCCGGTGACGCGGGTCGTTCCTTTCTCGGAGTTGTTGGCCGCGTCGTGCAGGTGAAAGTACATCTGGCCCCGGACTTGCGGCGGCATCGCCAGCATCATGCCCGCCAGCCGCTCGGGATCATGCCAGCCGCCGGGCTGCGCCATGACGGCCATGAAGCGCGAGGCGGGACGCTCGGCATCGACACGCGTCTTCAGCAGCGAGAGCTCGGCGAACACCTTGCCGCCGTCCGGGTTCTCGAAGACTGCGGCCTCGGCAACGTGCTGGTACTCCAGCTTCCGCACCTCCGCGCTGCGGTCGTGGCGCATGACCGCGCCCGTCGCGCCGGGCAGGTGGGTCATCTGTGCCAGGCGCTCGAGGTCGGCCCGGCTCTCTCGCCCGCCGCGGACCAGACAGACCTCGACGATGCGCGCCTTCGCCTTGGGGCTGACGCCCGGCGATTCGAGGAACGCAGCCAGCTCCACGGGCCCAGAGGCGGACAGCATCCGGTCCGCCTCTGCCGTGGTCGCCGACTCGAGCTTCTTGTTGAACGACGCCGTGATGCTGCCGGAGCTCGTCAGCTCGGCCATACGAGCACGCATGCCGCCAGCCACATGGGCGAGCACCACCCGGTTCTCGGCCTCCACCCACAGCGCTGGATCGGTGGCTGCGAACGCCGTGGCGGCTGCAGGCGCCATGACCTGCAGGTACCCGGGAACCTCCGCTTCTGGCTCCACCGAGGCGCTCCAAGCTTGCGTGCTGGCACCTGCTCGGTCCGGCGTCTCCGCCACGGCCTCGATCGCTCGTTGCGAAGGGGTGAAAGGGGGGCGAATCGTCGAGTCGTTCACGGCAATCTCCTCGGGGCTGGCGCCACGTCCGAGGAGAGCTTCGGGATCTGCGCGGAAGGAGTTGCGTCCGGACGACGACTTTCTTCGCGGGCCTCCCCGCGAACTACCCGAGCGCGCCGATGGTCAGCACCACGCCGGCGATGGAGATCGCGAGGGCGAACGCGCCCTTGGCGGCGGTGCGCAGCGGCTGCCAGGTCTTGCGATGGATGATCACGGCGCCGCAAGGGAGGTCGCGGACGACCAGGCTGGTGGGCGGCTCGCGGTAGGAGTCGAAGGTGCCGCCGGGCTCGGTGACGCGCTCGAGGCGGCCGACGATGGTGACCTGATCGCCCGGGCGGATCTCGCGGGTGAGCGCGCCGAAGACGTCGGTGGACTCGGGGGCCACCAGCACCGGGTGCTCCGACTCGATGCGCGCCACGCCGGTGCCGTCGAAGAGCTCGAAGGTGGTGGCGCTGTCGTCGCAGCCGCGACCGAAGCCCGAGCGCGTCGAGTAGGCCACGCAGCCCGCCGACTCGCGGCTGAGCGCGGGCAGGAGCTTGCGCGCCGCGCGCGCCTCGCCGCGCAGGAGCACACGGCCCTCGCGCGCCTCGCGCAGCGGTGTGGCGTGGCCTGCGCTCAGGGCCAGCTGGCGGATGAGGTCGCGCGAGCCGACCCAGAGCTGCGCGACCCCGTAGCTGGCCGTGCCGCCGAGAAACATCAGGATCAGCGCGACGAAGAGCTCCATGCGCGGCCTCGACTCTTCAATCTAGCCGACCCGAGCTCCGGACGCCCGTGACGGTCTCCGGCCAGCCTCCGCCCTGGCTGCAAGACGCAGCATTGCTTACATAAAATGTTGCGGGAAAGCCTGCTGGCGCGGAACCGCGAACTGGGCGACGATCACGCGGCCATGGCCACCACCTCCAGCGTGAAGCGCAGCGTGAAGGACGACAACACTCTCGCCATCGACATCGGCGGCACCGGGCTCAAGCTCATGGTGGTCGACGCCAAGGGCACCCCGCTGACGGATCGCCTGCGCGTCGACACGCCACGCCCGGCCACGCCCGGCGCCGTGCTGGGCGCGCTCAAGGGGCTGCTCGCGAGCGTCAACGTGCCGTTCCATCGGGTCTCGGTGGGCTTTCCCGGCGTGGTCGTCGACTCGATCACGCGCACCGCGCCCAACCTGGACGGCGGCTGGGGCGGGTTCAAGCTGGGCCCCGCGATCGAGAAGCTGACCGGCAAGCCGGCGCGCGTGCTCAACGACGCGGGCGTGCAAGGTTTCGGGGTCATCGAGGGCAAGGGCACCGAGATCGTGGTCACGCTCGGCACCGGCTTCGGCTTCGCACTCTACGTGGACGGCCGCTACGTGCCCAACGTGGAGTTCGCGCACCACCCGTTCGATGACGACAAGACCTACGAGGAGGCGGTGGGTGCGCGCGCGCTCGAGAAGGTCGGCAAGAAGAAGTGGAACAAGCGCGTGAAGCGCATCATCGAGCAGCTCGAGCCGGTGTTCAACTACCGCACGCTCTACCTCGGCGGCGGCAATGCCAAGAAGCTGGAGCTCTTGCTGCCGAAGAACGTGAAGGTGGTCGACAACGTCGCCGGCTTGCTCGGCGGCGTGAAGCTCTGGGAGGGTTAGCGGCGGGATCCGTCGCTAGCGCGGCGGCGCGGCGCGCGCGGCGGCGAACGCCTCGGTCAGCGCGAGCCGCTCGGCCTCGAGGCCGAGGCCCAGCAGCACGACGCGGCTCTCACCGTGTGCGGGCGCCGGCACGTCGGGGTCGAACTCGAGCCGGCCGCCGACCGCGTGAAACGCGGCCCAGTGGCCGTCGTCGAGCCGGACGATGCCCTTGGCGCGGAAGACCTGCGCCGGCAGCCGCTCGATGAGGTCCTCGAGCGCTTCGGCACACCAGGTCACGGCCGTCGGCTCGCGCAGCGAGATGGCCTGGAAGCCCGAGTGGCGCGCGGCCGGCGCGCTGGCCGCCGCGGCTATCGTGGCGCGCGTGCTCTCGGCGCCCGGGTCGGGCTCGAGATCGAGGAGGAGCTCGAGCGGCAGCTCGCCTTGCGCGTCGACGAGCCTCGCGCCGCCACCGGCCTCGGCGAGCGCGGCCTCGACGTGGGCGCGCGCTCCGGCGGGATCGGGCGCGTCGTCGAGCTTGGTGAGCACGAGCAGATCGGCGCAGCGGACCTGTGCCTGCCACTCCTCGCGCGCGCGTGTGCCGTCGGCGTTCAGCGCGTCGACGACGGTGATCACCGCGTCGAGGCGCGCGGTCGTGGCCAGGTCGGGCCGGGTCAGCATCCAGGTGAGCGCGAGCGGATCGGCGAGGCCGGTGGTCTCGACGATCACGAGATCCACATCGCCGCGCGCCTGCATGTCGGCGAGCGCGGCGATGAGGTCGGGGCTGCGGATGCAGCACACGCAGCCCTCCGACAGCTCGATCATGGCGCGCCGGGCCGCCCCGGCGACCTCGTCGATGCCGGCCTGGCCGAGCTCGTTCAGGATCACGCCGATGCGCTGGCCGTGCGGCGCATCGAGGATCCGACGGAGCAGCGTGGTCTTGCCCGCGCCGAGGAAGCCGGTGAGCACCGTGACCGGCAGCGGCGCGGACGGCGCAGGCATCGGGTTACGACCCGGCGAACTGCACGCCGTCGAAGACCAGCGTCGGCGTCATCATGGCCGAGTACGGGTAGGGGTCGGCGCCGATGGCGACCAGCCGCTGCCAGAGCTCGAGCTGGTTGCCGGCGATGTTCATCTCCGAGATCGGTTCGGCGACCTGGCCGCCGCGCACCATGTAGCCCTGCACGCCCAGCGAGAAGTCGCCGGTCGACGAGTTGGTGTTGCCGCCCAGGAAGCCGGTGACCAGGATGCCCTCGTTCATGGCCGCGAGCAGCGAGGCCTGATCGCCCGATCCTCCCGGGAACACCAGGTTCGAGGCGCGCCCAGTGGTCGGCTCCATGCCCAGCTTCTTGCCGTAGTAGGTGTCGACGTAGTAGTTCGCCAGCACGCCGCCCTCGAAGATGGGCAGGCGCCGCGCCGAGATGCCCTCGCCGTCGTAGTGGCGCGAGCCGAAGGCGCGCGGGATGAGCGGGTCGTCGATGATGTTCAGCTTGTCGCTGCCGATCTTGGCGCCCTGCTTGCCTTCGAGGAACGAGCGCTTCTGCTGCAGCGACGACGCGCCGAGCGGCCCGATCAGCGCGCCGACCATGCGGCCGGCGACGCGGTTCTCGAGCGCCATCGGCAGCACCGTGGAGGCGACCTTCTTGGCGCCGAGCCGGCCGTGGGCGCGACGGGCCGCGTCGCGCGCGACCGCGTGGAAGTCGGGCAGCTGCGCGTGGAAGCGCGCGCCGGCGTACGCGCCGTCTTCCGGGCGGCGGCCGTCGGCGTCCTTGACGCTGACCTCGGCGCCGATCCAGTAGGAGGTGCCGTAGCGGACGCCCTCGAAGCCGTTCGACGCGACCTTGACGCTCTCGCCCCACGAGTCGGAGAAGCCGGTCGACACCGAGAGGATCGCGTCCGACCCGCGCTCGGCGCGCACCTGCTCCTCGAGCTCGCGCGAGATGCGCCGCCGCTCCTCGGGCGACATGCTGTCGTAGGCCTGATCCTCGAGCTCCAGATCGGTACTCGGACGGTTGGCGTAGAGCGCCGAGTCGGGCAGCACACGGTAGGGATCGGGCGCGAGCGTGCGGCCCAGCGCGATCGCGTCGGTGATGAAGGTCTCGAGCGCGGCCGGGCGCAGGTCGCTGGTCGACGCGACCGAGTAGCGGCCGTCGACGTAGAGCGCCATACCGAGTCCGCGCGTGGTCGCCTCGGTGATCTTCTCGAGCTTGCCGTCGCGCCAGCTCACCGACACCTCGCGCACCCGGTAGGCGTCGGCGGCGGCCTCCTGCGCGCCGTGCTTCTGCGCCAGCTTCACCACGGTCTTGCTGATGGCCAGGATCTCGTGCGAACGCTCCATATCGATTACTGGCCTCCGCGGCCGCGGCCGCCCACGGTGATGTTGGCGACGCGCACGGTCGGCATGCCCTGCGACACCGGCACCGACTGGCCGTCCTTGCCGCAGGTCCAGCCGCCCTCGTCGATCTTCATGTCGTCGGCGACCATGTCGACCAGCTCCAGGACCTTGGGGCCGTTGCCGATGATGTTCACGTCCTTGACCGGCTGCGTCAGCTTGCCGTCCTCGATCATGTAGCCGTTCTTCACGTAGAAGGTGAAGTCGCCGGCGCCGATCTGGACCTGCCCGTTGGTGAAGTTCTGGCAGAAGATGCCCTTCTTCACCGAGGCGATGATCTCGTCGGGCTTGTGCGGGCCGTTCTCCATGTACGTGGAGCGCATGCGCGGCAGGGGCGGGTGCCGGTAGCTCTCGCGGCGGCCGTTGCCGGTGGGCTTCACGCCGTAGTGCTTGGCCGAGATGGTGTCGTGCAGGTAGGTGGCGAGCGTGCCGTTCTCGACCAGCACGGTGCGGCCGGCGACCACGCCCTCGTCGTCCACGTTGATCGCGCCGCGCTGGTGCTCGCCGGTGCCATCGTCGACGATGGTGACGAACGGCTTGGCGATGGCCTTGCCGATCTTGTCGGCGTAGATCGACGTGTTCTTGCGGTTGAAGTCGGCCTCCATGCCGTGGCCGATGGCCTCGTGCAAGAGGATCCCCGACGAGCCCGCCGCCATGACGATGGGCATCTCGCCGGCCTCGGGTACGATCGAGTCGAACAGGATGGTGGTGCGGGCGACCGCCTCGCGGACCACCCGGTCGAGCCGCTCGTCGGTGTAGAAGTCGAAGCCGTCGCGCGCCGCGATGTTGTAGCCGTTCGACTCGCGCTGGCCGTTCTGCTCGGCGACGCACGACAGGAACAGGCGCGTCATCGGCTGCAGGTCCTCGACGATGCGGCCGTTCGAGTCGGCGATCATGACCGCGCCGTGCTCGTCGGCGAACGAGATGCTGACCTTCTTGATGCGCGGATCGGCGGCGAAGGCGGCCGCGTTCAGGCTGTTGATGAGCGGGAGCTTCTGCTCCGGCCGCACCTCCTCCCACGGCGTCTTGAGATCGTAGCGGCGGGGCAGGGCGCGGTCGACCCCGATGGGATCGGGGCGAGCCCGCGCCGGGCCGTCGGCGATGGCGGCGGCGGTCTGCGCGGCGCGCGCGAGCGCTTCCGTGGTGAGCTCCTCGGTGTAGCCGTAGCCGGTCTGGTCGCCCTTGACCACGCGCACGCCGACACCCAGCTCGACGCCCGAGTAGGCGCGGTTGACCTCGCCGTCCTCGAGCGACAGGCTGGTGGCCACGCGGTGCTGGAAGAAGAGGTCGGCGTAGTCACCGCCTCGTGAGAGCGCGACACCCAAGGTGCGCGCGATAAGCATCTCGTCCACGCCGAAGCGTGAGAAGTACCCGATCGTGCTGGACATTGACTCTCCGTGTGGAGCGTGAGGGTATCATGCGACCACCAGATGCGCCGGCTATACCAGGTGCTCACGCGCCGCATGGTCGTCAAGGTCTTCCTGGCGACGGCCTTCGTCGTCGGACAGGCGCTGGTCCTGCTGGCTTATCTCCAGTCGCGCGAGGAAGTGGCCTCGCTCAAGCAAGCCACGCGCGAGGCGGCCCAGCAGATCGCCGACCTGGTCGTCGGCAGCATGGAGCACGCCATGCTCCAGGGCGACGGGATCGCGGTGAAGAAGCTGGTCGAGGGCTTCAAGGAGCGCGTGCCCGACGCCGAGATCGGGATCTACGACCGGCACGGCGCGCAGGTCTTCGGCGACAAGCCGGCGGCGCCCGACCCGAAGTCGCTGCCCGCGCCCTTCGTGGAGGTCGGGCAGTACGGCGCGCGCCTCGTCGCCGAGGGTCGCGTCTGGCGGCCCATCCCGAACGAGGAGCGCTGCCACGACTGCCACGACGCCGACGCGATGCTGCGCGGCGTGCTGGTGTTCGAGCGCGACGAAGCGGTGCTGCGCGTGCGCCGCGAGGCGCTCGCCGCCGAGCTCATCCGCGCCGGCTTCGAGCAGGTGATGGCCTCGAGGCAGGCGGCACGGCTGGACGACTACTTCGCCGAGCTGTCGGCGCGCGCCCCGACGATCCCGACGGTGGCGGTCTACGACAACGAGGGCGATCTGGCGTTCGGCAAGGACGTCGCCGAGCTGCCGCGCGAGGCCATCCTGGCCGCGCTCGTGCCCGGCGCGGCGCCGACACGCATCGTGATGAAGGGCGCGGCGGTGCAGCTCGTGCCCCTGCCGCGCGAGCAGCGCTGCGCGCCGTGCCACAAGGACAAGAACCCGGTGCGCGGGGTGCTCGCGGTGGCGCTGCTCGACGTCACAGGCGACGATCGCGCCGCCCTGCAGGAGGTCGAGGTCATCGTCGACAGCTCGCTGCGCGCGATCATGATGTCGTCGCTGGGGCGGATCGCGGCTGACTTCCTCAGCACCGTGACCGCGAGCGGCGCGGTCAAGAGCCTCGTGCTCTACGATCCCGAGGGTCGTCCCTGGTACACCAGCGCGCCGCCGCCGCCCGAGGCATCGGTGCAGGCGGCGCTGGCGGCGCCGACGATCCCGCCGATGATCGTCGGTGCGGGCGCCCAGGAGCGCATCATGATGGCGCGCCGGCTCGACAACGGCGAGCGCTGCTCGACCTGCCACGGCACCGACGACGCGATCCGCGGCGTGGTCACGGTCAGCCTGTCCAACAGCAAGGCGCTCATGGTGCGCGAGAACGCGATCACGCGCACCGCGATCCTGTCGGTGCTCGCGCTCGCGCTCATGCTCCTTTTGGTCTACGGCCTGCTCAAGGTCTTCGTGGAGCGACCGGTGGCCGAGATCGACGCGGCGTGCGCCGCGGTCGGCACCGGCGACTTGACCGTGCGCGTGATGTCCGCGGACCCCGCGGGCGACGAGCTGCGCCGGCTGGGCGCGCGCATCAACGACATGATCCAGGGCCTGCGCGCCAAGTTCGTGCTCGAGAAGTTCGTCTCCAAGGGCGCGGCGCAGGCGGCGCGGAGCGGTGCCGAGCGCAACTCCAAGCTGGATGTGCGCAGCGCGGGCGAGCGGCGTCACCTGACCGTGCTGTTCTCCGACATCCGCGGCTTCACCGCGTTCGCCGAGACGGTCGCCCCCGAGGCGGTCGTGAGCATGCTGAACGCCTTCCTGCAGGCGCAGGCCGAGGTCGTCGAGAAGTGGCACGGCGACATCGACAAGTTCGTCGGCGACGAGCTCATGGCGGTGTTCCACGGGCCCGACGCGGCGCGCAACGCGGTGCGCTGCGCGGTCGAGCTGCTCGAGGCGGTCGAGCACCTGCGCAAGGACGGCCACGAGAACCTGGGCGTGGGCGTGGGCGTGTGCACCGGCGACGTGGTCTACGGACCGATCGGCAGCCAGAAGCGCATGGACTTCACCGTGATCGGCGATGTGGTCAACACCGGCGCGCGGCTGTGCTCGGCGGCGGCGGGCGGCCAGGTGATCGTGGCGCGCGCGACGCTGGACGACTGCCGCGGCGGGCTGGGCGACGTGGAGTTCAACCCGCTCGCGCCGATCCGCGTGAAGAACAAGCGCGAGCCGCTCGAGATCTACTCGGCAACGCGGGTCAGTGGCGGGGCGTAGGCGGCGGGCCTATTTGCCCTGGCGGCGCCTGCGCGCGGCATCGTCGCCCTGGCGGCGCCTGCGCGCGGCATCGTCGTCGTCCTGCATCTGCGCGGCGACCCCGGCCACCGCCGCGGTGGCCGCGGCGGGGAGCCCGGCCTGCGGCTGGCCCTGCTCCGGCGCCGGCGCGGGCTGCTGCGCGCCGTGACGCGGCCCGCAGACGCAGCTCGAGGCGAACTCGCCGCTGTAGACGAATCCGGATATCTCCATGCCCTGGTTCTGGCACGTGGCAGCGCAGGCCGGGACGCCGCCCGGGTAGTGCGGCGCGCCGAGGAACTGGGTCTTGGGCATACAGGCGCCCAGGAGGAGGGTCAAGGCGAGCACGCTGAGAGTTCTCATGGCGGCGGACACTACTGCGAAGCGCGACGGCGGGCAACGCGGGGAGGCGCGCCAAGCCCCGGCCGTACCACGTGCGGATGCGCGCCCTTACGCAGGCCTTACGCGGGCCGGGCGAGGCCGACATAGAATCGACGAGACATGCGGATCCTGGTGGTCGAGGACGAGATCGCGCTGCGCGAGGGGCTGTGCGACCTGCTCACCGGCGACGGCCACGAGGTGAGCACGGCCGCCGACGGCGCGACCGGCGCGAGCCTGGGCGTGAGCGAGCCCTTCGAGCTGGTGCTGCTTGATGTGATGTTGCCGCGCCTGGACGGTATCGAGGTCTGCCGGCGCCTGCGCGCGGCCCGGCCGGGCATGCCGATCCTGATGCTGACGGCGCGCGGCTCGGAGGACGACAAGGTGCGCGGGCTGGGCGAGGGCGCCGACGACTATATGACCAAGCCGTTCTCGCCGCGCGAGCTGCTGGCGCGCGTGCGCGCCCTGGGCCGGCGCGGCGTGGCGACGCCGGCCGTGTCGGAACGCCTGGTGGCCGACGGTTGCGAGCTCGACTTCTCGCGGCTCGTGGCCACCCGGGACGCCGGCTCGGCCGCGGCGGTCACGCACCCGCTGACGCCGCGCGAGGCCGGCATGCTGCGCTGGCTGCACCGGCACCGCGGCCGCGTGGTCGCGCGCTCCGAGCTGCTCGAGCAGGTCTGGGGCACACGCGGCGACCTGCAGACGCGCGCGGTCGACATGGCCATCGCGGTGCTGCGCAAGAAGATCGAGCGCGACCCGGCGCGGCCGTGCATCGTCGTGTCGGTGAAGGGCGCGGGCTACGCGTGGGGCGACGTGACGTGAGCGGGCGGCTGCGCACCGCGGCGGCCGCGGGCCTGGTGGCGCTGGCGGTGCTCGCGGCGCTGGTCGGCTGGGCGCGCAGCGGCTGGCGCGCGGCGCGTGCGGAGCAGCGTGCGGTCCTGGAGGCCCCGGCGCAGGCGGCGCGCGCGGCGGCGCAGGCGCTCGCCGGCGATCTGGACGACTACCTGGACGAGCTGCGCCGGCGCGAGGACGCGCGCCCCTACTACCAGTACCAGAATCTGTTCCACGATCCGCGCGGCGCGTCGCAGGGTCCGTCGGTGAACCCGTCGCCGCTGGCGAGCGCACCCGGCGATCGCCTGATCGCGACGCACTTCCAGATCGATGCGAGCGGGCAGGTGAGCGTGCCCACGATCAACGAGGACGTGCCCGAGTTGAGCGCGCAGGCGCAGCTCGCCGGGAACCGCGCGCGGCTCGCCGAGCTGCGCGCCGCGGCGCCCGCGCTGTCGCTCGCGCCGCCGATCGTGCTGGCGCAGGTGGACGCGCCCGAGCCGGTCCGGGCGCAGCAGGCGCAGGAGGCGCCGGCGCAGCGCCAGGTGCAGCGCTTCGAGCCGCAGGCTTACGCGCAGAACGCTACGCCGAACCTGGTCTACCAGGAGATCCAGGCGCCGCGCGCGCCGCGGTCGGCGCCGGTGCCGGCACGGAAGGCGCGCCCGGCGGTGTCGGGACCCGCGCCCGCCGCGTCCGCGTCCGCGCCCGCCGCCGCCGAGATCGAGGTCGCGACCGATCCATTCGAGTGGCGGACCGCGCCGATCGCGGGCGCGCCGCGCCTGGTCGCGGTGCGGCGCGTCGACACTCCCGATGGCGCGATCACGCAGGGCTTCGTGCTCTCCGAGGAGGCCGCGCGCGGCTGGCTGGGCGAGCGGCGCGGCGCGGCCTTCCCGGTGGCGCTGATCGCGCGCGCCCCCGACGCGAGCGCGCCCGGCGAAGCCGTGCTGTCGACCGCCGGCGGAGCCTGGACGGTCGCGCTCGACGACGCCGCGGCGCTGGCCAGCGCGCGCGCCGAGGCGGCGCTGGTCCCGGGTCGCTTCCTGCGCGAGTTCGTGCCCACCGCGCTGCTCGCGCTCGCGGCCGGCGTCCTGGTGGTGCTGCTGGTCGCGCGCAGCGAGCGCCAGGCGCGCCAGCGCTCGCAGTTCGCGGCCGCGGCCGCGCACGAGCTGCGCACGCCGCTGGCCGGGCTGGTCCTGTACGGCGAGATGCTCGCCGAGGGCCTGGGCAACCCGGCGAAGTCGCGCGACTACGCCCGCCGCGTCGCCGACGAGGCCAGCCGGCTCGGTCGCGTGGTCGCCAATGTGCTCGGCTTCACCCAGCTCGAACGCGGCGCGCTCGAGCTCGCGCCGCGCCCGGGCGACGCCGCCGCCGCGCTGCGCGACGCGAGCGAGCGCGCGCGCCCCGCGCTCGAGCACGCGGGCGTCACGCTGATCGTCGAGAGCGACGCCGCCACGCCGTTGCCCGCGCGCTTCGATGCCGACGCGGTCGCGCGCATCCTGCAGAACCTGCTCGACAACGCCGAGAAGTACTCGCGCGGCGCGGCCAGCCGCGTGGTGCGCGCGCACGCGATCGCGGCGCCCGGTGGCGGCGTGCACC
>JBKJOI010000540.1:0-23625 GCA_046595695.1 Haliangiales bacterium
TCGCCGCCGCTCCTGCTCCTGCTCGCGCACCGCAGCGAGGACGAGTCGCACAGCCCGCTCTTGCTGGCGCTCAGGCGCGCGCACTCGGCGCTCGCCACCGGCGAGCTGGTCGCGCCCATGGACGTGGAGAACGTCACGCTCGAGCCGCTCTCCAACACCGAGGCGCGCATGCTGGTGCGCGCGGTCGGCGGCGGCAACATGAGCCACGCCAGCGAGGTCGTCCGCGACGCGCGCGGCAGCCCGCTGTTCGTCGCCGAGATGGTGCGCGCCGGCGCCATCGGCCCCAACCTCGACGACGTGGTGCGGGCGCGCCTGGGTCGCCTTTCCGCGCCGGCGCGCGCGCTCGCGCACCTGTGCGCGGTGGCCGCGCACCCGCTGCGGCTGGGCGTGACCATGCGCGCCGCGGGCGTGCGCGGCGAGGGCACGGTGCTGGCCACGCTGCGCTCGGAGCGGCTCCTGCGCGTGCGTCGCGCCGGCGACGCCGAGCCCGAGCTCGAGATGTACCACGACCGGATCCGCGCCGCGGCCGTCGCCGGCCTGGGCGAGGACGAGCGCTGCCGGCTGCACGGTGCGCTCGCCGGTGCGCTCGAGCAGGAGACCGATCCAGATCGTGAGGCGCTGGTCGCGCACTGGCTCGGCGCCGCGGAGCCCGCGCGCGCCGCCACCCACGCCGCGCTCGCCGCCCGCGCCGCCGAGGAGCGCCTCGCCTTCCACCGCGCCGCCGATCTGTACGCGATGGTGCTCGCGCACGGCCGCGCCGCGGGCGACGAGGAGCGCCTGCTGCGCACGCGCATGGGCCACGCGCTCGTGCACTCGGGTCGCCTGGCCGATGCCGCCGAGGCGTTCGCCACCGCCGCGACCACGGCGACCGTCACGACCGAGCAGCTCGAGCGGCGCCGCCTCGAGCTCGAGCAGCGGCTGCGCGCCGGTCAGCTCGAGCAGGGCGTGTCGCTGGCCAGCGAGCTACTCGAGGGCATGGGCACGCACGTGCCGCGCTCGCGCGGACGTGCCATCCTGGCCATGCTCACCGAGCGCGCGCGGCTGCGGCTGCGCGGGCTCGACTTCGTGGAGCGGCCAGCGGCGGAGATCCCCGAGAAGCTGCTGCAGCGCATCGACATGCTGCACGCGGTCTCGAACGGGCTGTCGCTGGTGAACCCGGCGTTCGGCCGCGCGCTGCAGACGCGGCTCCTGCGCGAGGCGCTCGCGTGCGGCGAGCCGCACCGCGTCGGGCTCGCGTTCTGCCTCGAGCTCGGCTACCTGGGCACCATGGGCGGGCGCGGCTTCGCGCAGGCCCAGGCGCTGGGCGAGCGCACCGAGGAGCTCGGCCGTCGCACCGGCGATAGCCGCGTGCTCGGGCACGGCCGCGCCGCCACCGGGCTCGCCTCCTTGCTCAACGGCCGCTGGCGCGAGGGCTACGCGCGCGCCCTCGAGGGCGAGAAGCTGCTGCGCGATCACGGCGTGGGCGTGCGCTGGGAGCTGAACCTGACCGAGTTCTTCATCGCCGTGATCGCCTGGTACCTGGGCAACGCGCGCGAGTTCGTGCGCCTGGTCTCGGTCTACCTGCGCGACGCCGACGAGCGCGGCGACGCCTATGCGCAGCGGCTCTTGCGCGGCTGGCGCACCAACGTGGCCTGGCTGGTCGTCGGGCGCCCCGACGAGGCGCGCGCGCAGCTCGCGTCGGAGGCGCGGCCGCTCGCGCCGGGCGATGCCGCGCAGCTCGGCCACTACTACGAGCTCTTGTCGGCGGCGTCCATCGACCTCTACGAGCACGACGGCGCCGGCGCGCACGCGCGCGTCGAGTCGATGTGGGTGCCCATCGAGAAGGCGATGCTGCTGCGCGTGCAGAGCGTGCTGATCGAGAGCCACTACCTGCGCGCGCGCACCGCGCTCTCGGCGGCGGCGCACGACGCGACGCGGCGGCCTGCCCTCTTGCGCCAGGTGCAGGCGTCGATCAAGCGCATCGAGGCCACGCGCATGCCCTGGGGTCTGGCGTTCGCCGCCGCGGCGCGCGCCGGCCTGGCCAAGGTGAATGGTGACGTCGACGGCGAGGCCGACGCGCTGCGCGACGCGCTCGTGCGCTTCGACACGCTCGACATGGCGCTGTTCGCCGCAGCGGTCCGCCGCCGCCTCGGCGGGGTCCTCGGCGGCGACGCCGGGCGCGCGCTCGCGGTCGCCGCCGACAACGTCTTCCAGACCCAGGCGATCCCGGATCCCGACGCGCTCAGCCGCACCATGCTCGGCGCGGTGTAGCGCGCCTGCCTACTTATCCTTCCAACTCCTCGAGAGCTCGTTTCGTCCGTTTGTAGAAGTGGTCAAATGCGGCCACAGCCCGAAGTGGTGCAAAATCCTCAACTAGGTCCGCCACGCGAAGAACGGCTGCGGAGCGATCGAACTGCTGAAGTCTGCGGCCTGCAAGTTCGGACGCTCTAGCAAGCAGTTCACGAAGTTCCTTCTTTGGATCAACTAGCGCCTCTAGCCTTGCCATCTTAGGCAGGTCTAGCTTTACTCGACCGTTCGGATTGCCCGCAGCGCAACGGATAGCGACCTCATCAATCAAGAGCCAGGCCTCCGTCATCCGCACTGGCACAATCGGAACGACCCGCTCGTCAGCTCGTATCTCAGCCAGTCTTACTTCATGAGCCATTTTCTCAGCATCTCGATGAACAAAGAGCACATCGAGATCATACTTTTCGAGAGCCCTGTCCATTGCCTCATCCAAGTTCCCGGATGAGCGTCGCGGCAAGAACGTTATCGGCCCTATGGCAATGGCTGGATCTATGTCACGGAGCGCCCAGGCTATGATCGGCCGCAAGGCGATGTCGGAGGTTCCGTCGGCAATAAGCCCCAAGACCAAGGGCTTATTCATCTAGCAGTACCTAGTTGCATTTCTTGCTGCAGATCAGCGTAGCTGGCGCCAAGTGGTGCTCCCCCAATGAAGTCGCAGAGGCGTTGAAAGGGAGCCTGAGCCCCTTCCGTGCGCCACTTTCCGCGAACGGCCGAGACCTGAGCCCTGGAGCCGTCGGGCCCATCGATTGCGTCGACAAACAATACTTCAGACGCATCTAGCTGACGAATTACGTCTGGCGAATGCGTATTCACAATGGCCTGCCTGAGTGGATTGTCCGATCCTGCCTCAAGCTGAGGATCAACAGCGAAATCCCGTATGAGGTCCACCATCGCTCGCATACGGGTCGGGTGCATCCCATTTTCGGGCTCCTCCATGCAGAGGACCTCACAAGACTCGCGATCGAGCAGCAGCGTAACAAGAGCCAAGAAGCGCAAAGTGCCATCCGACAAGGCCCTCGGGCCCATTGGCTGATCTGCACCCCGCATCGACGCCATTACAGACAGTTGCTGCCTAACATCATCGCGATCAAGTGCTAGCGACTGCAACTCAGGAACTAACTCTGCTAGGCGGTTCGCAGCTTCGGCCAGAGTTTGGCCTTTGCGCACTTCGGAGCGTACGAGCCGATCAAGCGTGGATGCGATATGCCCACCTCGAGCATCAACATGATCCGGGCCGCCTAGATTATCGGGCGTGCGCATGACGGAGGGTTCCAAATGAAGAAGCTGCCATGAAGCCATCTCTCGCCGAGCGGCAAGAACGGTGGGATATTCAGCAGCATTAGTTCCGCCAAGCACAGTCCTAGGAGAGTGACCTGCTGGAATCGGCTGACCACGAGACCCGCCATCCTGATGCAGCATCAACTTGACCAGCCCACCTTCTTCCTTCGTGGAGATTAGAGGACCAACTCGCCGAGTCGGCGTAACGGCGCTTCTCCTGAAGATGTGAGAATGGGGAAACCCAAGCACTTCCTTGGCCTCGCCAAACTTTAGACTCGTGAGCGTCTCTCGCGCGAGTTCGAGCCGCGGAGTTGGCCTGTCCCTGTAGTGAAGCTTGAGTTCGTAGCGAAGCAGCGTCGTCGCGGGCTTTGCTTCTCTGCCAAAGTCATCCAACACCATCTTGGGAACCAACAGGTCCGCCTCGAAGTACATGGGATTTGAAGGATTCCCTGCCCAGAATAGCTCACGCGGTCCGAATGAACCTTGTGCCGGACTACGCACAGACTGAGCGGCCGTTTGTATGTCCGAATCGGCAAGCGCACGCAGGAACTGTAGCGCGTCGAAGATATTCGACTTACCTACGCCGTTCGGTCCCACAAAACACGTAACCGGCCCGAACCGGATATCCACGTCCTTGAGATTCTTGAAGTTCTTTACCCTCAATCTAAGCAGCATTTAGGTCTCTCTGCTGGGCGCTACAGCCCGAGCTGCTTCGCGATGATGACCTTCATGATCTCGTTGGTGCCGGCGAAGATCCGCTGCACGCGCGCGTCCATGTAGGCGCGCGTGATCGGGTACTCGAGCATGTAGCCGTAGCCGCCGAAGAGCTGCAGGCAGGCGTCGGCGACCTGACCGAGCATCTCGGTCTGCCACAGCTTGCCCATCGAGCACTCCTTGACCAGATACTTGCCCGCGAGGTGCTCGGCGACCAGCTTGTCGACGAAGGCGCGGCCGACCTCGACCTTGGTGGCGCAGTCGGCGAGCACGAACTGGGTGTTCTGGAACTTGCTGAGCGGCTTGCCGAACGCGTGCCGCTCCTTCACGTAGGCGATGGTGTCGATCAGGATCCGCTCGGCGCTCGCCTGCGCGCCGACCGCGACCACCAGCCGCTCTTGCTGCAGCTTGGTCATGAGCGCGACGAAGCCCGAGCCCTCGGCGCCCAGCCGGTTGGCCACCGGCACGCGGCAGTCCTCGAAGGCGAGCTCGGAGGTGTCCTGCGACGCCATGCCCATCTTCCTGAGCTTCTTGCCCTTCACGAAGCCGGGCGTGCCCGCTTCGACGACGATCAGGCTGACGCCGCGGTGCGCGTTGGCCGGATCGGGGTCGGTCTTGGCGGCGACGATGCACAGGTCGCACAGGATCCCGTTCGAGATGAAGGTCTTGGAGCCGTTCAGGACGTAGTGGTCACCGTCGCGCACCGCGCTGGTCTTGATGGCGGCGAGATCGCTGCCGGTGCCCGGCTCCGTCATGGCGATCGCGGTGACCAGGTCGCCCGACGCGCAGCCGGGCAGCCAGCGCGCACGCTGCGCATCGTCGCCGAAGGTGTGCAGGTACGGCACCACGATGTCGGAGTGGAGCGACATCGCGAAGCCCGACTCGTAGACCTGCGCGAGCTCCTCGATCACGACCAGCGAGTGCAGGAGATCGCCGCCACCGCCGCCCCACTTCTCCTCCAGCCACGGACACAGGAAGCCGGCGCGGCCGGCCTTGCGCCAGGTTTCACGGTCGACCGAGCCCTCGCTGGCCCAGTGCTCCTGGTGCGGCTTGACCTCCTTCTCGATGAACTTGCGGAAGCCCTGTCGGTAGAGATCGTGCTCTTCGCGGAATAGCTGGCGGTCCACGGCGCGAACTATACTCCGGGCGTGCGCGGCGATGAGGGGACGATGCGGCGGCGGGTCGCGCGGGCCGGCGCCAGGGCGCTCACCGTGGCGCTCGCCGTGACGCTCGCGGTCGTTGCGCTCACCGGTGTGCCGCGCAGCGCGCGCGCCGACGACTGGCGCTCGTTCGAATGGGCGCTCGGCTTCGAGATGTCGGCCCGCTACGCGACGCAGCCGGAAGCGCCGGGCTCGGAAGGCGATCGTGTCCACCAGGGCGGCTTCGGCCTGGCCGCGCGCGCGCTGGGCGGCAAGTCGTGGCTGCTCGTGGGTCTCGGCGTCGATCTGGATCTCGGCTTCGAGGTCCCGGGCGGCTTCGTCTACGCCTTCCACCTGCTGCCGGTGGGCGTGGGCGTGCGCCTCGGCGGCCGCAACATGCTCGGCGTGATCGCCGGTGGCGGCCTGGGCGGCACGATCGATCGCGTGCCGTTCGCGTGGGAGCTGCCCGTCGAGGCCTTCCTCGAGCTCGATCTCGGCCGGCGCGTCCGGCTGCACACCGGCGCGCGCGCGACCTGGACACCGGGCACGGAGGCCCGCGAGGACGGCGCCGCGTCGGCGAGCTTCACCGATCAGCTCGACCTGCGGCTCGGGCTGTCGTTCGGCCGCCGCGCCGATGACCACTACGCGCGCTGGGGCGACTACGACTACGTGGGCCTCGTGCTGCGCGAGCAGCAGCACGATCGCTACCTAGGACTGGTGATCGCGCTCTCCATCGCGGCGGGCGGCGGCGGGCGGTAACGGGGCGCGGGCGGCGCGGCCGCCTACCGGTCCGCGAAGCCCAGGCGGCCCTCGCCGACCGGCAAGATGATCGCGGGCGGCCACAGATCCACGCCCAGCTCGAGACCGAAGAGGTGGATCGCGATGCCCTCGGTGAGCCCGAGTCGGAAGCCCACGAGCGGCGTCTCGATCTGGAAGCCGGTGCCGCCCGTGGTCCACGACGCGCCGACCCAGCCGCGGTGATCCTTGCCCACGCTCGTCGACGGCAAGTTCGCGTGGATGCCGCAGCGGCGCATCACCCAGTCGATGAAGGTGTTGCTGTTGGGCCCGGGCCAGACCCAGTAGGTGTAGCGGTCGGGGTACCTCGGGCCCTCGCGGCGCACGCAGTCGATCATCCGCTGCGCCTCGCCGCCGCGCCACACCCCGTGCAGCCGGACGCCGTCGCCGAAGGCGGGCGCGAGCGGCTGCGACGAGGTGTGGCGCTGGACGGTGTCGTGGCCGCCGGCGAGGACCTCCCACTTCTCCCACTCGGGCTCGCCGGCGCCGCGCAGCGCCAGCCAGGGGTGGCGCGCGATGCGCTTCATCGGCCCGCCCAGGCGCGTGGTCAGCAGCAGCACGGCGGGCGCGTCGCCCTCGGGGACCTCGACGGGCCGCGCGAGCACCACGCACGACGCGCAGGTCGCGAGCGCCGCCAGCGCGGCGAGGGCTCGTCCGGTCGCGGCCACGGCACCGACTATACCGCCACGGCGGCGGGCATGACCTGGTCGACGCCGATCCGTCACATTCGGTCGTCCGCGCCGCCACCTCGTCGCAACCCATCCACGATTCGTTCCGGATCCGTCACGCAAGCTCCTCGGGCGCGCCTCCCGCGGAGGTGACCGTGAGTCATGCTGCATGCGCTGAGCGTCGTCCTGCTCGCACTGGGCACCATCGGGTTCGTGCTCCTCCTGATCCAGCTCGTGTCCGCCACGCGGCACGTGCGCACGCGCGCGCCCGAGCCACTCACACTGCCCAAGATCTCGCTGCTCAAGCCGCTCTGCGGCGTCGACGACGATCTCGCCGGCAACCTCGAGTGCTTCGCCAGTCTGGACTACCCCGACTACGAGGTGCTCCTGGGCGTGCGCGACGCGCAAGACGCCGCGTATCCGGTGGCGCGCGCGCTGGCGCGGCGCTTCCCGGCGCGCGTGCGCGTGGTCCTGCAGCGCGGCTCGGCGGGCATGAACCCCAAGGTCAACCAGCTCTGTACCCTGGCGCGCGCGGCCCGCCACGATCTGCTCGTGGTCTCCGACTCCAACGTGCGCGTCCAGCCGGGCTACCTGCGCGAGATCGCGGCCTGGTTCGACGATCCCAACGTCGGCGCGGTCACCCATCCGATCGCCGGCATCGGCGAGCAGCGCCTGGGTGCTGCGCTCGACAACATGTACATGACCGGCAGCATCGGCACCGGCATGATCGCGGCCAAGCGGGTCGGCAAGCGGCCACTGGTGGTCGGCAAGTCGATGGCGATGCGGCGCGCCGACCTCGACGCGCTGGGCGGCTTCCAGGCGGCCGCCGACGTGCTCGCGGAGGACTACTACTTCGGCAGCCGGGTGCAGAGCGTGCTCGGCAAGACCGTCGCGGTCGCGCATGTGCCGGTCCATAACGTGACGCAGCAGCGCACCGTGCGGCAGTTCTTCGCGCGCTACCAGCGCTGGAGCGTCATGCACCGCCAGGCCATCGGCGTGCCGCTCTACACCGGCGAGCTGCTGCTCAACCCGCTCGCGCTCTTCGGCACCGCCGCGGCGCTGTCTCCCGGCAGCATGATCTTCGCAGCGCTCGGCTCGGCATGCGCGCTCAAGATGGCGATCGACGCGCGCGCCACCCGTGTGCTCTGCGACCGGCGCCCCGCCGCGCACCACATCGCCGCCGTGCCGCTCAAAGATGCGCTCATCGCGCTCGCCTGGCTGCACGGCCTGTGCGTGCGCACGATCGACTGGCGCGGCAACCGCCTGCGCGTCGGCCCCGGCACGTTGATCTCGCTCCCTGCAAACGACCTCGCCCACGCCGCCGAGACGCCCGCCCGTCACGCCGCCTGATCAGGGGGACAGGATCATGGGTCGTAAGCACTCGATCTCCCTAACGTTCTGGCGACAAGCGCGCGATCTACATGCGCGAAGTAGAACGCGCGTTCTAGTCCAGGAGCAGAACGAATCTCGTTACTTACAACCCATGATCCTGTCCCCCTGATCCGGTGCCGCCGTCCCGGAGGCAGCGTTCGATGCCTTCGCGCAGCGGGGTCAGGTCGACGCCCGTGAGGTGGAGGTCGGTCCCGAGCGGCGCCCAGACGCGCTCCCAGTCGAGGCGGCCGCGGCGATCGTCGCCGAACAGGACGCGCTCGACGCGGCCCTCGATCTCGGAGAAGGCGACGCCGGCGTCGGCTTGCCAGCTGCGCGAGTCGTTGCTGACGCCGCGGTTGTCGCCCAGCACGAAGGCCTCACCGGGCTTCACGTCGTAGCCGCCGAAGACGTGTGGCCCGCGCTCCTGCAGCGTGAGGTAGGCGCGGCCGTCGAGCCACTCGACGGCCAGGCGGCCGCGCGAGACGCGGCTACCGCCGAGGTACACGAAGGTCCCGGCGTCGCAGCTCGGGACCGGCTCGCCGTTCAGCACCGGACGACTGTCGATCATGTCGATGTGGTCGCCGGGCAGCCCGATGACGCGCTTGACGAGCTCGCCGCCCTCGCCTTCGCCGTCGCCCACGTGGCGGAAGACCACGACGTCGCCCCGGCGCGGCGCACGCGCCGAGCCATAGGCGAGCTTGTCTAGCCACACGCGATCACCGGGGAGGATCGTGGGCACCATCGAGGTGCTGACGATGCCGGCCGGCCGGGCCACGTGACCGACCGCGACCCCGGCGAGCGCCGCCGCGCCCACCGCGAGCACTGCGAGCACCGTCCTGCGCCTCCCGGTCCCTCGGCGCTCCGGCCGCTCGAGCGCGCGCGCGCCGGGGAGCACGGCGCTCCAGTACCCGATGAGCGCGCTGAACATCAAGAAAGTGCCCGCAGCCAGGACGAGCGGCTGGTCCCGGGCCACCCGGGCGAGCAGGCGCAGCGGCGCGCCGCCGACGGGATCGACCACCGACGGGATCAGGTAGCGGAAGGTCGACGCCGTGAGCACCGCCGGGACGAGCCCGTACCAGCAGACGAGCGCCGCGCCACGGCCGAGCGCGATCAGAGCTGTTCGCATTGGTTGAACGCCGGCCGGGGGATGATGAGCCCGCGCTCGATCCCGTCGAGGTAGAGGAAGACCGACAGCGCCGCGTTGATGGCGCCGCGCACCGACCACTTGCGCGCATCGGTGAGGACGCGGCGCCCGGGAATCTCGGGATCGGGAAGGGACGCGAGCTTCCACATGCCGCCACCGGCGAACAGCTCGGGTGGGCAGTACGGCACCTGGACGGCCTGGGCCGCGCGGAACGCATTCGCCGCCGCCAGCTGCGTCGGATCGTCGGGCTTCTTGAAGCACAGCGGGAACAGGTTGTCCGCGGTCACGCCCTGCACGACCTGGCCGCGGTGGTCGAGCACCGGCGCGTTCGCGGGATAGGCGTCGGCGAAGTAGAGCGAGAGGTCGGGCACGATCCGGGGCCCCGGCGCACCGATCCCGGTCTGGCTGGTCCACTGCTCGACGTAGGGGACGCGCACGATGCGCCGGTTGCCCAGGCTGCACAGGCGCATCCACATCTCGGCGTCACCGTTCACGTCGATGAGCCCGGTCTGCTCGCCCCAGGACAGATGGCCATTGTCGAAGAGTGGCTTGAGATCGTAACTGGCATTTACCGCCGGCAGCGTGTGCAGGCACAGCTCCTTGGCCAGCTTCAGCATGTTGGGCGATCCGGTCGGGCTGATCTGGTTGGAGGCGCGCCGCGCGCCGAGCACGCGCGTCGCGGCCACGATGTTGAGCAGCGCCGGCGGCAGCACCCGCTGCGTGCCGCCGAGCGTCATCCACGCCAGGTAACGCGCGCCCCAGTCGTCCGCCGAGACCTGCGAGGACGCGCTCGGCCCGAAGATGCGCGTGCGATTCCCGCCCGGGTCGCTGACCGGGCCGAACAGCCCGTCGCGCAGGTTGGCCACCCGTGCGTCGCCGCCGGTCATCATCATGATGGCGTCGGAGAGCAGGCCCCGCGAGTCGGCGTTAGGCCCGTGGCAGTTGACGCACACCGCGGAGAACACCGCGGCGGCGGGCGACTGCATGTAGACCGGCGCATCGGCGGCCGCGTCGACGTGGTTCATCCACGCGGTGCGCGCGGCGCCGGTCATCTCCGAGACCTTCTTCTCGCCCGAGAAGTCGCAGCCGGGCTTCTGCTGCCACAGCCCGAAAGGCACCGCGGTGGTCGCGTAGCCGCGGATCGCCGCGTCGAGCCTGACGTCCTGCAGCAGCGTCACCAGCTCCCGCTGCGCCTGCTGATCCTCGGGCGACAGGCTGGGATCGTCGACGTGCTGGGCGACCAGCACGTCGGCCCAGTCGGGGCGCCGCGGGTACCAGTCGCCGGGAACCTCGCTGAGATCGGTGGCGACCCAGTGCGCGCGCACCGGGACACCCACATCGTGCTGCATCAGCTTGGTGGGATCTGTGGGCGCATAGACCGACTCGGCGGGCGGCACCAGCGCATCGCCGCGGTTGACCCGGTTGAGCACCGCGTGATCCACGATGTCGCGGGTGTCCGCGCAGTGGCCGTAGCGCGGCCCCAGCCGGTACATCATGAGGCGCATCACGCTGGCGGTGAACGCCTGCATGTAGTCGGGATCTCCCGGCTCTACCGCCTCGTACGGCTGCACGCTGCGGTCGATGGCCACCTGGTCGTCGACGCTCGGCACCGCGTCTTCGTCGACGGTGCTCACGCGCCGGGCCGGGATGCTCACCATCCAGTCGGCCATGAGGCGCGGCGCGCGGCAGTCGTGGCCGGGCGAGTTCATCGGCATGTGCGGGTAGATCACGAAGTCGTCGGCGTAGCTGAACGGCGTGTCGACGTTTCTGTAGATGAGGCTCCGCCACGGCGCGTCGTAGTGGCCCGCGCCGTGCCCGGTGTCGCACACCGGCGCGTAGGCGATGAGGCCCTCGTCGGTGTCGTGGTAGACCGGCTCCTGCCCCGAGATCACGCACTCGATCCACTTGGCGGCCCAGTTGACCGTCGAGCTCGGCGCCACCGGGTACTCGCGCAACGACGGCGTGATGTACGGGATCGCGACGTCCAGATCGGCGCCGCGCCGGCGCAGCGGGCTCACCCGATCGAGCGGGAACTGGAAGATCCCGCCGCCCGTGGCGGTGGGCAGGAAGTCGAGCACCTCCTCGAGCTCCGGGTTCTTCACCGACGGGTAGCCGCGCGGGTTGTGGCAGTGCGCGCAGTTGCCCAGCATGTACCCCTGCGCCTCGAGCTCGTGGTCGTTGCGCGGCAGGCGCTCGCCCTGCGACGCCTCGAGCAGCGTCACCTGGTCGGGCGAGCTCATGCCGGTGATGATTCCGTAGTCGATGAAGCGCTGCAGCTGGGTCAGCTCGTCGCCGACGGCGAGCTCATACACGCCGCCCTCCTCGCCGGCGCGACGCGCGAGCTGAAGCGGCGTGAAGCCGAGCACGAAGCTCGCCGAGCCGCTGCCCATGTGGCACTGCACGCAGCGCGCGCTGCCCGGGATCGCGTAGTGCCGCACCACGCCGGTGTGCGCCTCCTCCAGCTCGTAGACGAGGTCGGCGGGGTTCGTGGCCTCGATCGCCTTGGCGGTCGGCTCGTCGACGACCACGCTGATCAGGCGATCGCGGAATGGCGTGCCATCACGCAGCGGATCGGCCAGCAGGTGCGCCTCGGTCTCGGCGTCGTTCCAGATGTAGGTGCCGTAGAGCGCGGTGGTCTCGAAGGTGCCGTCCTCGAGCTGCCGATCGGGGCGCGCGACGATCAGGCGGGTCTCGAGCTTGCGCCAGCTGGTGTAACCGTTGATGTCGACGACCTCCTTCAGGAAGGTCTTGTAGAAGCGGGTGTTGGGCGGGATGCGAAACGACTGCATCGCTGCGTCGAACTCGATCGACTCGCCGACGGGCACGCGCACGTGACGCAGCTTGCCGGCGTCGTCGGTCCACAGCGGGTAGGCGGGCGCAAAGGCGATCACGCCCTCCTAGGGCACACGGTGACGCCGGTGTTGGCCGGCTTGAGCAGGCGGAACTTGCCACCGCCTGCGCGAGCGGCATGGAGTTCAGGCCGACCAGGCCGAGGAAGGTGTCGGTGGTGCCGGACAGGTCGGCGCGGCGGAAGGCGCGCTTGAGCTGCGTGCAGCTCGCGCCCGTGCAGCTCGCCTCGAAGAGGTTGCCCCAGTTGTCGACCAGCGAGCGGCGTACGTCACCCGCGCAGTTGCGCGTGGTGCCGGTCATCGCGTGGGTCTTGCCGGAGTAGACGAGCGCGAGCACGTCCCTCCAGCTGGTGAGGCGATAGGTGTTGGTGCCGGCGTCACAACCGGAGCAGTCGATCACCGGGTTGTCCAGGCTATCGGTGACCGCGAAGGAGCGGCTGGTGCTGAACGCCAGCCCGCCGCCGCAGGCCGCGGCGTTCGCCTGGCCAGCCACGATCGAGAGACCGTCGAGGCCGATGACGAAGCCCTCGGCGGTGCTCGCGCCGGCGCCGGCCACGAAGCCGGCGCTGCCCGACGGCGCGCCGTTGCAGACGCCCGCGGTCGCGTTCAGGAAGCGCGACATCGGCGCCACCGTCTGCGTGCCCGCGCTCATCGCGTTCTCGCCCGCGGACGAGCCGGTGCCCACGTACGAGATCGCGCCGGCGGTCGCGCCCGGGCAAGCGGCCAGGACCTCTCCGGTGATGTGCTCGAGGGTGTCCGAGCCCTTGAGCGCCAGGTTGTCGAGCGCGCCCACTGCCGCGGCGCCGCCGCCGAACAGCAGGAACGTAGCGCCCATGATCGAAAGGGTTCTCATCTTGAATCCTCCATCCTTCTTTGCGGTGCTGACTTGCGTGTCGAGATCGGAACGACGTGCTCTGCGATTGGTTCCTGCGAGGGACCCAGCCGGCAGCCCTAACAAGTAACGGGCCAACTCGTTTTCGCCCGGCGCGCACAGGCGACGGCCACGCGGCGGCGATCGCGGCCGTGTGAATTTCAAACGGCCCTCACCGAAACTCGCACGACCGCGCGCATCCGTCGGGAGCGCCCGATCGGCCTCGGCGTCGGGACCGTTCAGGAACCTGTCCGCCTGCAGGCTGGCCCGCATCTTGATTAACGGTCCGTCGACATTCCTGCGAGCGCCCCGAGACCCGGTACCAGTTTTCGTTCACTCAGATTCCAGGAGGATTCAATGACGACGCAATCCAGAGCTCTTTTCTCCAGAACGGCCACCATGTTGATGGCCGTCGCCATCTTGATGACCGCCGCCCTCACCGGCTGCGAGCGTGACAAGGACATCGTCGACGCCGATCCGACCGGCAGCGCGTCGATGGCGATCAACCTGCCCAACGGCGCGACGATCCTCGCCGTCAACTACACCATCAGCGGCAACTCGATCACGCCGATCAACGGCGTCGTCAACGTGAGCAACGCCGGCTCGACGGTCTCGTTCCTCGTGAACGGCATCCCGCAGGGCACCGGCTACACGGTGGCGCTGACCGCGGTCTCGACCGACGGCGCGACCACGTGTACCGGCACGGCCAACTTCGACATCACCGCCTCGATGCTGACCCATGTGACCGTCGTGCTGCAGTGCACGGGCGGCAACACCGGCGGCGTGGTCGTGAACGGCCTCTGGTGCCCGATGATCGCCTCGTACACCGTGAGCCCGCTGGCCGTCGCCGTCGGCAGCCAGATCGAGATCGCGGCGACCGCGCAGGACCTCGACACCTCGGACGACGCCACGCCCACCTTCGAGTGGTCGGCGTCGGCCGGCTCGTTCGTCAGCGCGACCTCCGCCGCCACCCAGTACAACTGCTCGGCGCCCGGCGTGCAGACGCTCACCCTCAAGGTCGGCGCGACCAGCCCGACCGTGAACGTCGCCGCCTGCGACGACAACGACTCGACCACCGTCACGTGCATCCCGCTCTCGTGCGGCAACGGCACCGTCGGCACGGGCGAGCAGTGTGACCCGCCCAACGGCACCACCTGCGACTCGAGCTGCCTCCAGATCCCGGTCTGCGGCAACAACACGGTCGAGGCGCCCGCCGGTCCGTACCTGGCCGAGCAGTGCGACCCGCCCAACGGCACCACCTGCAGCGCGACCTGCCAGAACCTCGCCGTGGTCTGCGGCGACGGCATCGTCCAGGCGGGCGAGCAGTGCGACCCGCCCAACGGCACCACCTGCAGCGCGACCTGCCAGAACCTCGCCGCCGCGACCTGCGGCGACGGCGCGATCAACCAGCCGAGCGAGCAGTGCGAGCCGCCCAACACGCCCGCCGGGAACTTCAGCCAGGCGTGCAGCGCGACCTGCACGCTCGCGGGCGCCACGCTCTGTGAGACCTGCGAGGCCGGCAAGTGCGACGCGTTCTTCGGCGCCCCCGGCGCCTGGGGTTGCGCGGGCCTGACCGGCACCGCCAAGACCAACTGCGAGGCGCTCGTGACCTGCATCCGCAACACGGACTGCGCCGTGGCCACCAACGACTCGCAGGCCTGCTACTGCGGCACCGCCGCCGACCTCGCCTGCCTCACCGGCGCGGCCAACGGCGCCTGCAAGGCTCAGTACGAGGCCGCCGCCGGCACCACCGACGCGGGCACCATCGCCGGGCTGTTCGTGGATCCGTCGTCGCCCGTCGGCCTCGCGAGCAACCAGATCACCTGCGACGCGGACACCAGCGCGCCGAGCTGCACCGCCGTCTGCCCGCTGTAGTCGGCACGGGTAGCAACTCCTAGACTCGAATCACGCGAGGCGGGTGCCGATCTCACGATCGGCGCCCGCCTCGTCATTTTCGGCTCACCCCGCGAAGCTGAGCGCAGGCGCCGCGGCGGTCGTGCCCGCCACGCCGAAGCGCTCGAGAATCTTGTACAGGCCGAACTTGGGCAGGCGCATGAAGCCCGACCAGGCGGCGGCGGCGAGCGTGCCGTCGGCGAGCAGGTCGGCCAGCCACTCGGCGGCGAAACGCGGATCGCGCTGCTTGACGCCCGCGCCGGCCTCGATCACCCAGCGACGGTTGTACTGCTCGTGCACGCCCACCGGCCACGAGAAGACCATGGGCAGGCCGAGCGCGGCGAAGAAGCTGATCTCGCTCGGCTTGGTCCACAGCACGTCGGTGCCGGCGAGCAGCTGGTTGAACTTCACGAAGTAGTCGTTCACCTCGGGCTCGAAGAGCACGTCGACGTGTTTGCCGGGCTCGAGGCCGCTCTGCTCGATCCAGCGCGCGAAGCGATCGCGGACCTCGGCGCGCACGCCGGCCACCAGCGTGAGCCGCAGCCGACCCTCGCGCAGCGCCGGCGCCATGCTGGGCAGGAAGCGCGCCGGCAGGTCCTGCTGCGCGCCCGCGCCGCCGACGGCGAAGGTGACGTGCGGCGGCCGACCCTCCTGCGCCGCGGGCAGGGGCGCGCGCAGGAACTGCGACAGCTCGTCGCGGAAGCTCGAGCGGAAGGCGTTCTGCGGATCCAGGCGCACCAGGCGCGCCGCCAGGTTCGCGCGCGCGGTCGGCAGCTCGGGGCCGCCGAGCAGCGCATGCGGCAGCGGGAAGCCCGAGTACTCGATACGATCCGCGGGCACGCCGTACGCCTGCAGCCGGCGCACCACGCGCTGCGAGGGCGCGAAGTAGCGCACCTTGCCCTTTGCGGTGTCGAGCGGCGCCCAGATGCGGTTCACGTCGGAGTCGGTGACCACGCAGTGCACGTCCTCGCAGCCCATGAGATCCGCGATCACCGCGGGCGCGAAGAAGGTGGTGAGCAGCGGCCGCCCCGACTGCCGCAGGGTGTCGACCAGGCCGCGACCCAGGCCGTGCTTCTCGGCGAGCCAGCGAAGCGTCTGCGCGCCGCCCGTGGGCGCCGACAGATCGCGGTACGGGTGCAGGTGCGGGATCGCGGTGATGCCGTCGAGCAGGTAGCGCAGCGGCCCGCCCGCGTAGGGCGTCTGCGACAGGCGCGTGAGGCCCTCGTACAGCGTGCGCGTGCGCGCCCAGAGCTTCTGCTCCTCGGGGCCGGCGAGCGGCGGCCGGTCGACCTCGAGGTAGGGCTCGCCGAGCAGCTCGGAGAGCGCGTGGGCTGGGCGCAGGTGGCCATAGCCCATGGCGATGGCGCAGGTGATGGGTTGGGCGGTCATGGGGATCTCTGGGGTCGAACGGGTTCGGCTAGCTCAGGCGCTTGAGCTTGCGCTGCAGCGTGCGGCGGTCGATGCCCAGCAGCTTGGCGGCGCTCGCGACCACGCCGCCACACTGGACCAGCGCCGCCTTGATGGTCTCGCGCTCCATCTCTTCCAGGTTGTAGCTGCCCTGCGGCAGGGGCAGGTGGCCGCCAGCGCCGGCACGCGGCCGCGCGCGGATGTCCTCGGCGTCGCGAAGCAGCCGGTCGGCGTCGACCGGCTTGCCCATCAGCGTGTCGGCGCCTTCCTTGACCGCGGCGACCGCGAGCGGGATGTCGCCGAAGCCGGTGAGCATCACGATCACCGACTCCGGGCGCACGCGCCGGAAACGCGCCAGCGCGGAGAGCCCGTCGCCGCGCGGCATGCGGTAGTCGACGACCACCAGGTCGACCGCCTCTTCCTCGAGCACGACCAGGCCTTCCTCGACCGTGGCAGCCGTGCGCGCGCGCACCCCGCGCCGGCGCAGCGATCCTTGCAGGGTGGTACGGAAGGCGTCGTCGTCGTCGACGAGCAACGCGGACTGGATTCGGCGCATCGGTCGTCCTCTAGGATGCTCGCTTCAGCGTGAGTGTAACCCGGGTGCCGCCGCCCTCAGGGCTTTCGACGCGCAGGTCGCCGCCCATGCGGCCGGCCAGGACCGAGCTGACGTAGAGGCCCAGGCCGGTGCCGCCCTTGGCCTCCTTGGTGGTCTGGAACGGCTCGCCCAGACGATCCAGCACGTCGGGCTCGATGCCCGGGCCGTTGTCGCGGACGCTGATCTCGACCCGTCCGCCGTGAGCGGCCACCGCGACCTCGATGCGCGGCCTGGCCACCTTCTGCGCGGCCCCGTAGATGGCCTCGACGGCGTTGGTGAGCGTGTTCTTGAGCACCTGGCCGAGACCCGCCTTGAGCACGGGCAGCAGCAGCGGCTCGGGGCTCTGCCCGGGCAGCACGCGCTCGCCGTTATAGCCGAGCCGATCGAGCTCGCGCGCCGCGAACTCGGCGACGAACGTGGTGACGTCGAGGGTCTCGTTGAGCTGGCCGGGCCGGATGTGCCCGCGCATGAGCCCGATGATGTCGGCGGCGCGCTGCGACTCGTCGGCGATGGTCTGCGCGAGCTGCTGGACGTCCTGGTTGCCGCTGTCGCGCCCGACGTCGACCAGGTCGCGGCTGGCCAGCAGGATGGTCGCGAGCGGCGTGTTGAGCTCGTGCGACATGCCGCCGACCAGGCGGCCGAGCATGGCCAGCTTCTCGTTGCGCTCGTTGTCGCGGCGGAGCTCCTGCATGCGCTGGACGAACACGAACACGAAGAAGCCGGAGAACCCGGACAGCGCGGCGACCGACATGAGATCGGCGATGTGCTGCACCCGAGCCGGGCCCATGGGCGCGCTCGCGAGCGGCAGGGGCGTCGCGAACGACAGCACGCCGACGGCGATGAGGGTGAGCCCGGTGACGCCGAGCGCGGTCGTGGCCGTGCACAGCAGGCCCGCGAGCACGATCTGGAAGGTCAGGAACACGGCGAACGGGTTGTCGACACCGCCGCCGAACCACAGCACCACCGCGAGCGCGAGCACGTCGACCACGATCTGTGCGCCCACGAAGGGCGAGACGACCGGCGCGGCGCGCCGCCGCACCCACAGCATCCAGAAGGCGTTCAGGGTCGCGATCGCGGTGATCACGACGAAGAGCGGCGTGACCGGCAGATCGGGCACCAGCCGGCGCGCGACCAGCGTGGTGATCAGCATGCCCAGGATGGCCACCCAGCGCAGACGGATGAGCCAGCGGTCGGCGCTCTCGTCGGAAGGACGCCTTCCCGATCGCAACACCTGCCCGCGCGCCCGGGTGATGATCGAGCTGGTGATCGTCGAGGGCATGCCGTCGGTTGCATACTATGATGCCGGACCGTGCGACAGGTCTGGATCACAAAAAAGGGTTTGCCGAACGTCCTCCAGGTGAAGGAAGCCCCCGACCCGGTGCCGGGTGCCGGTGAGGTGCGCGTGCGCGCCGCCGCGGTGGGCGTGAACTTCGCCGACATCATGGCGCGCATGGGGCTCTACCCCGATGCGCCGCCCCTGCCCTGCGTGATCGGTTACGAGGCCTCTGGCACCGTCGACGCGGTCGGCGCCGGCGTCAAGAGCGTGAAGGCGGGCGACCGCGTGCTCGCGCTGACCCGCTTCGGCGGCTACAGCGACGTCGTGGTCGCGCCCGAGGTCCAGGTGATCCCGATCCCGGCCAGCCTCACCCTCGAGAAGGCCGCCGCGATCCCGGTCAACTACATCACCGCGTGGATCATGCTGATCAAGCTGGGCAACCTGGCCAAGGGCGAGCGTGTGCTCATCCACGCGGCCGCCGGCGGCGTGGGCCAGGCGGCGCTGCAGCTCGCCAAGTGGCGCGGCGCCGAGGTCTTCGGCACCGCCAGCGCGAGCAAGCACCCGCGCCTGAAACAGCTGGGCGTCGCGCACTGCATCGACTACCACACCCAGGACTTCGAGGAAGAGATCCGCCGCATCACCGGCGGCAAGGGCGTGCACGTCATCATCGACGCGGTGGGCGGCAAGTCATTCCACAAGAGCTACCGCTCGCTCGCGCCCATGGGCCGGCTGTTCATGTTCGGCGCCTCGGCGCTGGCGCCCAGCGAGAAGATGAACGTGATCGCGGCGGTGCGCGGCTTCCTGGCCATGGGCAAGTTCCGGCCCATCCCGCTCATGGACCAGAACCGTGGCGTCTTCGGCGTCAACATGGGCCACCTGTGGGACTACGCCGGGGACCTGCGCAACATGATCGAGGAAGTGCTCGTGCTGGTCGCGGCCGGCACGCTCGATCCGGTCATCGACAAGACCTTCCCGTTCGCCGAGGCGAGCGCGGCGCACGCGTACCTGCAGGCACACAAGAACTTCGGCAAGGTGCTGCTCACGCCATAGGAATGCCGCCGAGCTGCAGCGTGATGCTGGTGGTCGCGGCGGTGGGGGGTGGGAAAAGCAAGCTCGCCGGCGTGGTGGGCTGGGGGCAGGGCAGGCGCTCGTCGCGCTAGCTAGCGGCGTTCTTCGCGACGGTGACCGGAGCTCTGGCACGCGCCGCCGCGCTTGCGGCGCGGCGGCGCGCGCGCACGATCCGCGGCTTCATCTAGCCGAAGCTAGGTCTAGAGCTGGCAGCACTTCATGCTGATGCCGTTCATCGAGGTGTCGTCCCCGCCGCCCTGGCTGGCTTCCACCTTGACCTGCATGCCGCAGACCGCGGTGCCAGTCGGGCAGAAATCCCAGTTGCTGAAAGAGCCATAGTCGAGGCCATTGTTGGCCGCGATGCTTCCACCATTTTTGCACGCGAACTGCACGTCGTTGGCGCCGGTGTCATCGCCACTGCCCTGCGGCGATTCCAGGCGAATCCGCACACCGGTGATGAAGTTGCCCGCGCCCGAGCACTTGGGCGCCGAGCCGTACGACCCGTAGAGGCCCGGGTGGGTGACGAACCTCTCCACGTACGAATTGCTCGGCTTGTAGCAGTGGAGACGGACTGTGTTGAGCGCCGTATCGTCGCCGCTCCCCTGCTTCGGCTCGACGCGCTGGTCGAACGCCTGCGCGAAGGATCCCGCGGCGCAGTATAGCGTTTGCGACCAGACCCCCCAGTTGGCACTGTCCGGCGTCGCCGAGCTCCCCGACCAGTCGGCGCGGCTGTTGGTGACCGCGAACGAGTCGCTGGCGAGCGACTCGTCGCCCGCGCCTTCGCCCACCTCCGCCAGTTCCTCGTCGGTGAGACCGACGAGCGACTCGTCGGCGATCTCGTCGGCGCAGCCGGCCATCAGGCCGAGAGCAAGGGACATCCCCATCATGAGCTTCGCGAATGCACGCATGTGATTCTCCTCGGGCGCGGGTTGGTTGGTCGCGCCTTCCTGACGGGCGTGCACAGCAGTCTTCGTACCAAGCCGTGAGGTGCGCGCGAGCGACGGCCGATCGCGGACTTGCGCGACGTGCGACCACACAGAGATGTGGTTTCCATGCGGTGCGTCGAGGACTGCGCGTGTCACTTGCGCGTCGGCAGAAGCGCGAGCCTGGGCGAGCGCGTGTCGTTGTGTGTCGCTGCAGGGTAGAGGAGTGGAGAGCTCGAACGGTCGGGGCGTGCGGCGGGCGGGAGCGTCGTTCAGTGTTCAGCGCGCGCGGCGTCGTCGAGCGAAGGTCCACGCCGCGCCGAGCAAGAGCAGCAGCGCGCCGGCCACGCCGCGGAGCGCGCCGCGCGAGCGGCCGCCCACGCGGCAACCGCACGCGGTCTCACCCTCGACCTCTTCGTCGCCGCCACCGGGCGCGGCGTCGGCGCTCGGTATCACCGGCGCGGCATCGGCGGTGGGCGCCGGCGGCGCGGCGTCGGGGGCGCCGGGAACCGCGGCGTCGATCGGCGGCGGCGGCGGCGGCGCGGCATCGATGGGCGGCGGCGGCGTGCCCGCGTCGATCATCGGCGACGTGCCCGCGTCGGCGCAGCCACCGGGGCACAGATCGCCGCAGTCGGGATCCGTCGTGGTGCAGGTCGGGTCGCAGACGCCATTCGCGCCGCACAGGTTCACGCCCGTGCAGTCAGGATCGGCAGGCGCGACGCACGCGATCGCGCACAGCTCGTCGGCCGCGCAGTGGAATTCTTGGCAGTCAGGATCCCAGACCTGGCCGCCGGTGTTGCACGACTCGTCGCAGACGCCGTTGTTGCGGCACGCAGTGGTGCCCTCGAACTGATCGATGCGCGCCTGGATGAAGCCGTTGATCGCGGCCAGGTCGGTGCGCGCCTGCACGCCGTCGACCTCGCAGGCCTGGTCGCCGAAGCTGGTCGTGCCGGCGTGACGCTCGACGCCGCCGCGCACCGCGAACGCCGGGCCGCCGCTGTCGCCGTTGCAGGTGTTCTTGTTGGGCACCGCGTAATAGAACTGGGTCGCGTCGATCGAGCCGGTCGAGCCGCCGACGTTGCCGGGGCCGACCTTGGCGATCGGGAACGTGACCACGCGGCGGGTGCCGAAGTTGCCGTTGTCGTCGTTGCCGTAGCCGACGAAGGTGAACTTGGGCCCGATGAACGCGGGCGTGTTGCTCAGGGTCTCGCGCAGGAGCGGCGCGGGCTGCGCCGGTGAGTCGGCCGCGAGCTTGAGGATGGCTAGATCGTTGGCGAGCGTGTCGTTGCTGAAGCTCGGGTGGCGGATCTCCTGCGCCACCGTGACCGCCTGCCCGCCGCTGGTGCCGAAGAACACGCGCGTGATGCCGCCGAAGCAGTGGCCGGCGGTGATCACGGTGCGCCGCGAGATCACCGTGCCGGTGCAGAACGGACCACCATTGCCGCCGACGCCGACCACGTACGCGTGGCCCTGGTCCACGATGCCGCCGATGATCGGCGCGACGTTCTCGGCCGTGGGTGAAGATGACGAGGGTTCACCGCCGCACGCGGCGACGAGCGAGAGCAAGAAGACCTTCGGAAGAGCTCGCATGGTCCGCAGCGTCGCAAGGGCGCTGTCAAAGCGCGACTCTCCTCCCCTAACCGTTGACCTGCAGCGACTCGCGATAAAATCCGCTGTCACAGCGCATCGCGCCACACGACGTTCTTGCCCGTAATGTGAAACACAATTGGCGACGACGTAGAATTGCCATTCTCAGTTCAGGAGCATGAGGTCGCGCGGCTCCTCCGCCTCCGGCGCGACGCGCTCGAGGTCGCGACACAGCCGGATCAGGCCGCCGATCCCGCGACGCGGCACGGGCTCGGCGAGCAGGCGGCGCATCTCGGGGTCGACACCCGCATAGTCGTGGCGGCTGAGCAACTGGTAGGCGAGATAGCTGGCGCTGACCTCGTCGCCCGCCGCGGCGGCGAGCGCGCCGTCGTCGAGAACGTTCAGGTTGGTGAAGCGAAAGTCGGCGCGCTCGCGCCGGGGCGCCGACCACGGCTCGTCGGCGGCGCGAGCGGTGAAGCTCACGTCGCGGTCGTGCTTCACCTTGTCCCACAGTGCCCGGCCGACCTCGGCGAGCACGCGCTCCTGCCAGGGCTCGTCGATCGCGACCGCCGCGCTGTCGCGCCGGCTGTCACGCGCGCACTCCCCGGTCGCCAGGTAACGGAGCCAGGTCCTGACGTAGCGGCGCTGCGTGGCGCCATAGGACAGCTCGTGGCGCAACCAGCGGTAGGTCTTGGGGCTGCGGCGCAGGTCGTCCACGTCGAAGCCGTGCAGCTCGCCGCTGCAATAGAAGCGCGCCAGCTGGCTGAAGAAGGCGGGAGTCTGGACCTCGAAGGAGGGATCGCAGCGCCGGAACTCGGGCAGATCGCTCTCGCGGTACTCGGTGGCGAGATGGTCGTGGTTGCTGCCGATCGGGACCACCGAGTTGACGTCGAGCGTGGCCAGGTACCAATAGTCGAGGCCGACCGTGGCAGCGGCCTCGGTGACCAGGTGCATGAAGGCGAAGGCCTCCAGATCGCGCTCCTCGAGCTGGCCACGCCCGAAACGCCGCGCGGGCACGAGCTCTTGCAGCAGCTTCACGGTCCACACGTGCAGGTAGTCGTGCACGGCGAAGAAGACCTCGTGAACGAGAAAGTCGCCCTCGTTCTCGTCCCGTGCGGACGCGGCAGGATCGCGCAGCCAGCGCGCGAACGCCGAGTGGCTCGCGTAGTAGACCGCCTCGGAGTACGGGTTGAATCCGGTCATGGAGACCGGCACGACCCGCTCGTAGCTCCAGCGTTGATCGATGGCGCGCGCGCGCCGGGCCACGCGCGGGTCCTCGATCATCTGCCGCACGAGCGACAGGTTGAGCAGTGATTCGGGGTTCATGGCAGTGCCCTTCGCGCCGGAGCCGGTGCCAGCAAGACGTTCAGATGGCGGGTGGTCGCGTCGATGCGCTCGAACAGCTGCGCGACGTCGCGACTGGCGTCGATCACGCGCAGCCCGTCGTTCAGGGCGCGGCCAGCGTCGAGGTCTCCAGTGCACGCGTCGGCGAGGAATTCGGGGTACGCGCACGCGCGCTGCTGGCCGGGCTCGGGCGCCGCGATGCGAAGATCCAGCCGGCGCATCGGCACGTCTGACCAGTCGGCGCGCGCGTCGTCGAAGACGACGGCGGCCTGACGCTCGACCAGCGCGCGCACGCCGCCGGCCTGGCCGCGGTCGAGACCGAGCTCCGCGACGATCGCGGTGGTGGCGGTCTCCGCGAGACGTTCGCGCGACCACAGGATGTGCTCGGCCGGCAACTGCTCGTCGAGCTCGCGCACG
>JBKJOI010000652.1:0-9121 GCA_046595695.1 Haliangiales bacterium
CTACGCGCACCACCCGACCGCGGTGCGCGAGACGCTCGCCGGCCTGCGCCTGCAGAAGCCGCGCGGCCGGCTGGTCGCGATCTACGAGCCGCGCTCGGCCACCTCGCGCCGCGCCACCTTCCAGAACGAGTTCGCCGAGGCCTTCTCGGGCGCCGACGAGGTCGTCATCACGCGTCTGCACGATCCCGACAAGATCCCGCCCGCCGAGCGCTTCGATCCCGAGCGCCTCGCCGCCGATCTGCGCGGCCGCGGCGTCGCCGCGCGTTACGTGGCCGAGGTCGACGACGTCGTCGCCCACGTCGCCGAGCGTGTGCAGCCGGGCGACACGGTGGTCGCGTTCTCCTCGGGCGCCTTCGGCGGCGTGCACGACAAGCTGCTCACGACCCTGGGCGATCCGGTCATGCCAGCGACCGCCGCCGACATGCGGCGGGTGCGCGAGATCCTCGACAAGGCCGGCCTGCCCGGCAAGGACCTCGCCGACGAGCGCGCTGGCGAGGTGCTGGTGGTGCGCGACGAGCTCGGCATCGCCGGCGTGGTCGCGGTCGAGCCCCACGACGAGGGCGCGATCCTGCGCTCGCTCGCGGTGCTGCCCGACCGGCGCGGCCGTGGCTTCGGGTGGATGCTCGCCGACGCGGCCGTGCAGCGCGCACGCACGCTCGGCGCCTCGCGCCTGTATCTGCTGACCGAGACCGCGAGCGACTTCTTCGCCGAGAAGCTCGGCTTCCGCACCACCGATCGCGCCACCGTCGATCCGCAGGTCGCCGCCTCGCAGCACTTCCGCGAGTCGGCGAAGAGCGCGGTCGCCATGCGCCTGGACCTCTAGGTCCGCGCGATGGAGCCGCAAGCGGCCCGCGATCTCGCGCTCGCCGTCGGCCGCGAGGCAAAGGCGCTCCTGCGCGGTGCCGCCGGCCACGCCGGCGCGGTGCGCCACAAGCAGGGCCTCGACACCGACTGGGTCACCGAGTGGGACGAGCGGGCCGAGCAGCTCATCGTCGCGGGCCTGAAGGCGGGTGCGCCCGGCACGCGCATCCTGGGCGAGGAGGGCGGCGGCGACTGGGGCCGCGGCGAGGGCGGCCGCTGGCTGGTCGATCCCGTCGACGGCACGGTCAACTTTGCGCACGGCCTGCCCATCTACGGGGTCTCGATCGGCTACGAGGAGGCCGGCCGCGTGCTCGCCGGTGTGGTGCTCGCGCCCGGCCTGGGCTGGGAGTTCGCCGCCGCGCGCGGCCACGGCGCGACCATGAACGGCGAGCCGATCTCGGTCAGTCGCGTCGCCCACCTGCGTCAGGGCCTGCTGGCGACCGGCTTCCCCGCCGATCGGCTCACCTCGGCGCAGAACAACTACAAGCAGTGGGAGCACTTCCAGAACGTCGCGGGCGCGGTGCGCCGGCTGGGCGCCGCGTCGCTCGATCTGTGCATGGTCGCGCGCGGCTGGCTCGACGGCTACTGGGAGTACAAGCTCAAGCCCTGGGATCTCGCCGCCGGCTCGCTCATCGTCGAGGAGGCGGGCGGCCGGGTGAGCGCTCCGTCGGGCGCCGCGTTCGACGTGGACGCCGGTGAGATCGTCGCGTCCAATGGACGCATCCACGACCAGATCGTCGAGGAGCTGAGGGGGCTTTAGCGAATGTCGAAGGTCGTCTGGGGGCTGGTGATCGGCGCCACCTGCGCGCTCGCGCTCTCGGCCGTCGCCGAGGAACCCTCGCGCGAGGAGTCGCTCGGCCCGCTCGCGGTGCAGGCGCGCCAGCGCTTCGACCTGGCCGAGGTCCAGGGCATCATGGCGGTGCAGCGCCTCGACGGCTGGCTGCTCTACGACCTGGGCGGGCTGAACCCGATCGCCCTCGAGGTCGTCGCGCCCGCCGGCCCGGTCACCCGTCGCTGGTTCTACCTGATCCCGGCCAAGGGCGACCCGGTCGCGCTGGTGCCGCGCATGGAGGCGAGCGCGTTCGCCGGCGTCACCGGGCGCAAGATCGAGTACGCCACCTGGCGCGAGCTCGAGGCCGGGCTCAAGCAGCTGCTCAAGGGCCGGCGCCGCGTCGCCATGGAGTACTCGCCGGGCGGCGCGCTGCCCTGGTTCTCGCGCGTCGACGCCGGCACCGTCGAGCAGGTCGAGGGCCTGGGCGTCGACGTGGTCTCGTCGGCGGAGCTGGTGCAGACCGCCAAGACGCGCTGGGGCAAGGACGGGCGCGCGTCGCACTACCTGGCGGCGCACCACCTGAATGCGCTCAAGGACGACGCCTTCGCGTGGATCGCCGCCGAGGTGCGCGCCGGGCGCAAGCCCACCGAGTGGGACGTGCAGCAGCGGCTGTGGAAGAGCTTCGCGACGCGCGGCCTGGCCGCCGAGCACGCGCCGGTGGTGGCGTCGAACCAGAACGCCGCCAACCCGCGCTACCGTCCGGACAAGGCCACGGCGCGCGCCATCGGGGCGGGCGACCTGGTGGTGATCGAGCTGGGCGCGCGCAGCGCCGGCCAGCCGCTCTCGATCTACGCCGAGATCACCTGGGTCGGCTATGTGGGCGAGAGCGTGCCGGCGCGCTTCGCCGAGCCGTTCGCGGTGGTCGTCGCGGCGCGCGACGCGACCGTGGCGTTTGTGGCGGACAAGGTGAAGAGCCGCAAGCCGGTGCGCGGCTTCGAGGCCGACCAGATCGCGCGCGGCGTGGTCGACAAAGCTGGTCATGGCGATCGCTTCATCCACCGCACCGGCCACAGCCTCGACACCAGCCTGCTGGGCGATGGCGCCCACCTGGACGACTACGAGACCCACGACGTGCGCACGCTGGTGCAGGGCTCGGGCTTCACGATCGAGCCCGGGATCTACTTCCCGGGCGAGTTCGGCGTGCGCAGCGAGATCGACTGCTACGTGGGCACGGGCGGCCTGGAAGTGACCACCGAGCAGCAGAAGGAGATCGTGCCGATCCTGAGGAAGTGAGCTACGTTTCGCGCGTCATGGTGCGGGGTGTAGCGGCGGCGGTGGTGGTGCTGGCGGTGGTCCTGGCGACCGCCCTGGTGCTCCCCGGTGCCCAGGCGGCGCCGCCACCCGGACCGCGCGCGCTGCCCGCCATCCCCAAGGCCGGCCGCGTCGTGGTCGTGAAGGTCGCCGGCACGATCGATCTCGGGGTCGCGCCGTTCCTCGAGCGCGTGCTCGGCGAGCTGCACAAGAGCGACCTGCTGGTGCTCGACATCAACACCTTCGGCGGCCGCGTCGACGCCGCGGTGGTGATCCGCGACGCGCTCCTGCGCACCGACGCCACCACCGTGTGCTGGGTGAACCCGCGCGCGATCTCGGCGGGCGCGCTCATCTCGCTGGCCTGCGACGTCATCGCGGTGGCCCAGGGCGCGTCGATCGGCGCGGCCACGCCCATCCAGATCGGCCAGGACGGCGAGGCCAAGCCGGTCGAGGAGAAGATGGTCTCGTACATGCGCTCGGAGATGCGCGCGACCGCCGAGGCCAAGGGCCGCTCGGGCGCCATCGCCGAGGCCATGGTCGACGCCGACGCGGTCGTCGAGGGCCTAGACGAGAAAAGCGAGAAGGGCAAGCTGCTCACCCTCGACGGTGAGCAGGCGCTCGCCTGGGGCATCGCCGAGCTGCGCGCGGCCGACGAGCCGGCGCTGTGGAAGGCGCTCGGCGTCGAGCCCGCACGCATCGAGCGCCCGGCGCTGTCGTGGGCCGAGCGCCTCGCGCGCGTGCTGTCGGATCCGGCCATCGCCGGGCTGCTCATGACCCTGGGCATGCTGGGCGTGCTCATCGAGCTCTACTCGCCCGGGCACATGATCGCGCTCGGCGCCGGGCTGACCTGCCTGGGCCTGTTCTTCTTCGGTCACTACGTGGTGCTGCTGGCCGGCTGGGAGGAGATCTTGCTGTTCGTGATCGGCGCCGGGCTGCTGGCGTTCGAGGTGCTGGTGCCCGGGCACATCGTCCCCGGCATCGTCGGCGTGATCGTGATCATCACGTCGCTCATCATGGCGATGGTGAACCTGGACGCGATCCCGCTCGGCGTCGCCTGGCGCGAGGGCTGGATCACGCGCGCGCTGGCGTCGGTGTTCGGCTCGGTGCTGCTGACCGCGGGCGCGAGCCTCGCGGTGATGAAGCTCCTGCCGCACACGCGCTTCGGCCGGCCGCTCGTGCTCGAGACCACGCTGGCCCCGGGGGCCTCGCTCGCCACGGCCGCGCTCGCCGATCTGGCGCCCGGGCAGCGGGGCAGCGCCGCCACCGCGCTGCGCCCGGCGGGCAAGGCCATGCTCGCGGGTCGCCGCGTCGACGTCGTGCTCGAGAGCGGCTACGCCGCGGTCGGCAGCACCGTGCAGGTGGTTCGCGTGGACAGTGGTCGCGTGACCGTGCGTCTTGTCGAGGAGTCCGCATGACCCCGCTGGTGGTGATCTTCCTGCTGGTCCTCGGGCTCGGGCTGCTCGCGCTCGAGATCCTGGTGATCCCCGGCTTCGGCCTGGTCGGGCTGCTCGGCCTCGCCAGCACGATCTCGGCAGGCGTGATCTCGTTCACCCAGCTCGGCACCGGCTGGGGGCTGGCCGCGCTCGGCGGTGGCATCGCGGTCAGTGGCCTCACGGTCTGGCTGCTGCCGAAAACCGGGCTCGCGCGCGGCATGGTCCTGGACGCGACCCAGCGCGGCTCGCGCGCCGCCGATCCGACGCTGGCGTTGCTGGTGGGCGCGCTCGGCGAGGCCCTCACGCCGCTCCGGCCCTCGGGCAGCGCGCGCGTGGGCGGCCGTGTCGTCGACGTGATCACCGACGGAATCTACGTGCAGGCGGGCGCGCACGTGCGCGTCGCCAAGGTCGAAGGCTCGCGCGTCGTCGTCGAGCCGCTCTCGCTCTCGTAACGGTCGCTTTCGTAAAGGAGCTCTCGTGCCTCAGGCCTATCAGAACATCCCTCTCATCGTGGGCGGCGGACTCGCGCTGATCTTCTTCATCCTGGTGCTCTACCTGGTGCCGCTCCGGCTGTGGATCGCCGCCAAGGCCTCGGGCGCCAGCGTGGGCATGACCACGCTCATCGCGATGCGGCTGCGCCGCGTGCCGCCCGACCAGATCATGAACGCGCGCATCAGCGCGGTGAAGGCGGGCCTGGACGTGCCGGTCAACCAGCTCGAGGCCCACTACATGGCCGGCGGCCGCGTCGAGGCGGTGGTGAACGCGCTCATCTCCGCCGACAAGGCATCCATGAACCTCGATTTCCAGCGCGCCGCCGCCATCGATCTGGCCGGCCGCAACGTGCTCGAGGCGGTCGCCATGTCGGTGAACCCGAAGGTCATCGAGACCCCCAAGGTGTCGGCGGTGGCCAAGGACGGCATCCAGCTGTTCGCGGTCGCGCGCGTGACCGTGCGCGCCAACCTGGATCGCCTGGTCGGCGGCGCCGGCGAGCAGACGGTGCTGGCGCGGGTCGGCGAGGGCGTGGTCTCGACCATCGGCGCCGCCGAGGACTACAAGCACGTGCTCGAGAACCCCGACTCGATCAGCAAGAACGTGCTCAAGAAGGGCCTGGATTCGGGTACCGCGTTCGAGATCCTGTCGATCGACATCGCCGACGTGGACGTGGGCGCGAACATCGGCGCCAAGCTGCAGACCGAGCAGGCCGAGGCCGACAAGCAGGTCGCGCAGGCGCGCGCCGAGTCGCGCCGCGCGCTCGCCGTCGCCAACGAGCAGGAGATGAAGGCAAAGACCCAGGAGATGCGCGCGCGCCTGGTCGAGGCCGAGGCGCAGATCCCGCTCGCCATCGCCGAGGCGTTCCGCGCCGGCCACCTGGGCGTCATGGACTTCTACCAGATGAAGAACGTCATCGCCGACACCGAGATGCGCTCGGGGATCGCGGCGATGAACAAGCCTGACGGCAACGAGTCGTGAGCCGGGGCGGGGGCGGGCTGGGGTTCCTGACCGATCGCGCGCAGCTGGTGCGCCGGTTCGTGCTCGCCGAGATCCTCGGGCCGCCGCGCGGGCGGGTGCCGCGCGGGATGCACCGGGTGACGCCGGTCGCGCCGCCGCAGCCGCCGACGCCGCTGAAGCCGCTGAGGCCGCTGAAGAAGTAACGACGTGGATCGGATCGAAGACATCCTCGGGGTCCTGTTCGTCGTGGCCATCTGGGTGGCGCAGGCGATGAAGAAGGTCCGCGACCGCCGCAAGCTCGAGGCGCCCGCGCCCGCGCCCGCGTTGCTGGTGCCGGCGCCCGCGCGGGTCACCGATCCCGAGGTCACCGCCGCGCTCGCCGCGCTGCAGAAGCGCGCGCTCGACCTGGCGCTCGTGCTCGAGCAGCAGCGCAACGCGCGTCGCTTCCAGCCGGCCGCGCGCGAGTGGCTGCCCGAGCAGCTCGCCTGGATCCGTAGCGGGCTGGCCCAGGGCACGCTCGACGAGCTGTCCGCGCGCCGCGCGCTCGCCGAGCTGCGCCTCGTGGCCGACGAGCTCGAGCGCCTCGCCGCCGATCGGCGCGACGCACGCCTGGCCGCCGCGCTCGGCGACGCCGACGCGCTCGCCATCGCCTGCTACGCGCCCATCATGACGCACGCGCGCGCCGAGGGGCTGCCGCTCACGGTCGCCGAGCCGGCCGCGCGCTGGGGCAGCTTCGATCTCGCGATCTGGACCGGCTTCATCCCGACCGGCGTGGCGCCCCTCTTCCTGCCGCGCGGGTTCTTCGACTCGCCGCTGTGGTGGCCAGCCATCGCGCACGAGATCGGGCACAGCGTGCTGGCCTCGGTGCGCGGGCTCGAGCGCGGCCTGCGCGAGGAGCTCGGCCTGGCCTCCGAGGCCGCCGGGCTGCGCCCGCTGCGCGTCGAGGACGGCACACTCGCCAGCGGTGAGCTGGAACGCGTGGTCGGCGGCTGGTTCGAGGAGCTCTTCTGCGACGTCTTCGGCGCCATGATGTGCGGCCCCGGCTACGTGCGTTCGATGACCACGCTGTTCGCGGCGCAGAACGACGCGCGCGAGGTCCTCGCCGCCTTCCTCGACGCGAGCGGCCGCCGCTACGACTCGCACCCGCCGCGGCACCTGCGCGTGATCACCGCCTGCCATGTGCTCGCCCGCGCTGGCCTCCACGACGACGCGCGCACGCTGCGCGCCGAGTGGGAGGCGCGCCACACCGTGGGCGAGACGCGGCCCGACCGCATCTTGTTCCCCTACGACGAGGCCTTCCTGGCCATCCCGCTCGCGCCGCTCGAGGCGCTGGTCACCGGGCTCGCCGATCGCCTCTACGAGGGGCCGTTCGACGCGCTCGGCGGCAACGGCCTGCAGGACATCTCCGGCCTCGACTACGGCCCGCACGAGCACCAGGAGTCACGGCGCGCGCGCGACGCGCTGCTGGGCGGCCGCGTGCCGCGGGCACGCGACGCGCGCGCCGTGATCGCCGGCGCGGTGCTCGCGTCGTACGTGCGACCCGCCGAGGACGTTAAGATCCTCGCCCTGGCGCGCGCGGCCATCCCGGGCGCCGCGGGCGAGGTCCGCCCCGACGCCTACCAGGTGGCGCTCGCGCCGCTCGCGCCGCTCGCGCCCGGCGCGGCGGCGACCCCGGCCACGTCTGCGTCGGCCGCCAACCGCGCGGCCCGCGCTACGCTGCGCGGCGCCATCAGCGCCGCCGAGCTGCGCGACGCCATCGTGCTCTCGACCTTGCTCGAGCGGCCACGCAGCGTGCGCCCGCGCGGCCGCGAGCTGGGCCGTGGCCGCGGTCACGCCCCGGGACGGCAGTTATGAGCGGCATCGCGGCGGCCATCCTCGCGGGCGGTCAGGCGACGCGCATGGGCGGCGCGCCCAAGTCCTTCCTGCTCGTCGAGGGCGAGCGCGTGATCGATCGCCAGCTCGCGGTGCTCTCGGCGCTGTTCACCGAGATCTGGATCGTCGCCAACGACCCGGCGCCGTACCTGCCGTTCGGCCTGCCCATCGTCGGCGACGAGACGCCCGGGCAGGGACCGCTCGGCGGCATCCTGGCCGTGCTCGAGGCCGCGCAGGCCGAGCACGTCGTGGTCGTCGGCTGCGACATGCCCTACCTGGCGATCGCGCCGCTGGCCCGCCTGGCCGCCGCTGACCTGGCCGCCGACCTGGTGGTGCCCTTCGTGGACGGCATGCCCGAGCCGCTGTGTGCGCGCTACGCCCGCAAGTGTGCCGTGCCGATCCGCGCCCGGCTCGCGGCGGGGAATCGCAAGACATCGGATCTTATCGAGGATCAGGCGCTGTCGGTGCTCCGCGTCGGGTTCGAGGGGCGCAGCCGGCGCTTCCTCGTCAACGTGAACGCCCCCGAGGATCTGACCAGGCTGTAGCGCAAGCTCCAGCGCGCGCCCTCTATAATGGAGGGCCAATGCGAGCGCGTGTCCGGACCCTGTGGGTGGCCCTGGTTGTGGTGGTCCTGAGCTCGTGCGGCGGGGCCGAGAAGCCGCGCCCGGCGGCGCCGCCCGCAAAACTAGCCGACCCCGCGGGGCTCCTGTCGGTCCGCGCCGCCCACCGCAGCTTCGCGGCGTCGGCCGCGAGCGCTGACGACTTCGACGTGCTGGCCGCGCAGGTCGCCGCCGAGCGCGACGGCCTGCCCGCGGCGGCCCGCGCCGAGGCCGACCTGGTGCTCACGTTGGCGGGCGTGCGCGTCCTCGAGATGACCCTCGAGCAGCTCGGCGACCCCACGCACGCGGCGCACGACCTGGTCGCCGCCACGGTGCTGCCGCTGGCCTGGGACGCCCGGCCGCTCGACGGCGAGCCGGCGACCGCCTTCCGCGATCGGATCTGCGAGGGCGCGGGCGCCGCCGCGTGCGCCGGCGCGCTGCCCGACTTCTGGGGCGCGGCGCTCGGGTACGCGGCCGCCGCCCAGCTCGCCGAGCGCGCCGGGAGCCTGGCCACCGCCTGCGCGTGCCAGCCGCGCTACGCCGCCGAGCTGGGCCGCACCGACGCGGTGGTGTCGGCGGCGCGCGTGCGCGACTCGGACGAGCGTCCCGGCTGGGGCCTCGAGCAGGACCACCTGGCGCGCTCGGCGTTCGCGACGCCTGACTGGCCGCCCGGCGACGTGCGCGTGCGCCTGAGCGTGGCGCAGCTCCTGCCCGCCAAGCGCAAGGCGCTGGCGGCGAAGCTCGCCGAGGCGCGCGCCGGCGCCGCGAAGCCGGCCGAGAACGGCGTCGTGCTGCTCGAGCTCGACGCGCTCACCGACGTCAGC
>JBKJOI010000934.1:0-16674 GCA_046595695.1 Haliangiales bacterium
GTATCGGGCTCACCGACTCGCTCTCGCTCACCCTCGGCGTCCTCGCGCGCGCCGAGCGCCTCGTCGGTGACGTGGTGCGCGACGAGCAGTACTCCGGCGGCGTCGAGACGTCCAGCCCGGCGAGCGGTGAGACGCACCGCCACCAGCTCGGCGCCGGCCTGACCGCCATGCTCCGCTACACATTCTGACCCGACGTTGCAGCGGCTGAGACGCACGGCCATGAAATCGAGCGTCGCCGTCATGGCCGCGATCGCGCCGCGGGACCATCTCTGTGGGCATGCAAAACCCCTTCACCTCGATTGGTTCGTTCGTCGTCTGCGCGCTGCTCGCCGCCGCCTGCGAAGGCCCCGCGGGCCCCGCGGGCCCCGCGGGCTCCACGGGCCCGCCCGGGAACGTCGATCCCGCCCTGTCCCCGACCGAGAAGCTCGTGGTCACCATGGGCGGCGACGCGCCCAGCGAAGCCCTCGGCAAGAGCCACGTCGCGGCGTTGATCGAGGAGTCCGAGGCGCTGGTGCAGCGATCCCGGTCGACGATGGCACCGCCGCCCGAGCGCGTGCCGGCGACGGCGTAGGCCAGGGCGCACGTGCTCGCCGTGTTGACCGCGGGCGTGCCACAAGGACAGGGTGCTGGCGCGCGCATGAGGACGTCACCGGAAGTTCCTCGAGACCGTGGACGTCGATCCCTCGCCCGCCGGATGGACAATGACCAGTGCCGGCTCGGTCGACGGCATCGTCCTCGTGCTCACGCCCGACGGAGCGCACCTCCGCCCCCGACCACCCGCGGCTCCCCTGCCTGCGCGACGCCGCGGGATCACTCCCGTCGCCTCACGCCGAGCGGGACCAGCTTCGCCGGGTCCACCGTCCGGCCATCCTGCTGACTCCAGAAGTGTCCACCGTCGCCAACCACGTACAGCACATCGCGATCGCCTGCCTGCCTGCCAAATTGACCTAGAAGGTCGACGCGGCAATCGCGGTGTTCACCGGCGGAGTTTCAAGGCGGGAGCGGTGCGGCTGGTGCTCGACGAAGCGACGATGACATTCCGGAATCGGCGCCGGTAAGGCAGTCCCGACAGATCTTCAGTCGACGTAGGAGGCCTTCAGCTCCTGGCTCAGCACCTGGTCGGCGTAGAAGGCGTTCGAATCGCCGTCCTGGAAGTCGAAGTGGATCGCCGCGCCGGCGCCGTCCCCGTGCCGGCTCGCGCCGCCGATGACGTCGTTCCCGTCCTCGCGATCGAAGTCGCCCACGGCGATGCTGTTGCCGAGGTCGTCGCCGGACTGCTTCGCCAGGAGTGCGCCGTGGCCCAGGCCCTTCCACGCGCTGAGGGTCGTGGAGCCGCCCTTGAACACGAAGATGTAGCCCAGCCGGACGCTGCCGCTCGGCTTCTCGCCGGGCGCACCAACGAGGAGCTCGCGGAAGTAGTCGGTGTCGAGCTGCGCGATGGCGAGCGCGGCGCCGAAGCGATCGCCGTCCTCGTTGGCGCCCAGGCTGCCCTGCCCGATCAACTTCCAGGCCTGGGGGATCCAGGCGTTGCCCAGGTAGACGTGCACGCGCCCGCCGTCCGCGGCGTCGGGCGCGCCGATGGCGAGGTCGACGTCGTCGAGCGCGACGACGGCAGCCTGTGGGTGGCCTCGGCGAGCGGGGTGATCTTCGTGCCGCGATCGGCGCGCTCGCGGCCGACCCGGCCGCCGCGGATCGAGCTGGTCGAGGTGCGCGCCCAGGGGCGCAGCATGGCGCCTGGCGAGCCCATCCACCTCGAGGCCGGCGACAACGCGCTCGAGCTGAGCTTCGCCGGCCTGTCCTTCCGCGATCCGCAGCTCCTGCGCTACCGCGTGCGCCTGGACGACGCGCCCTGGTCGAGGACACTCGAGACGCCGCAGCTCGGCCTCGTCGACGTGCGCCCCGGCCGGCACGTCGTGCACGTCGAGGCCAGCCTCGACGGCCAGCACTGGAGCCCGCCCGCGGCGCTGGCGTTCCGCGTGCGCCAGGCGTGGTACGGGCGCCCTGCGGTGTGGTTGGCCGGCGCGCTCCTCGTCCTCTCGGCGCTCGTGGTGGCGCACCGCCTGCGCCTGGCCCACAAGCTGCGGCTCGAGCGGCAGCGCCTGCGCATCGCCATGGATCTGCACGACGAGATGGGCTCGGGCCTGGGCGCGATCGGCATGCTGGCCGGCGTGGCCGCCAACGGCATCGACGAGTCCACGCGGCGCGTCCTCGCCGAGCGGATCGCCGAGACCGCCGGCGATCTGGGCGGTGCGCTCGGTGACATCGTCTGGTCCCTGCGCGAGACCTCGGGCAGCCTCGAGGCCGCGGCGCAGCGCCTCCGCGAGCGCGCGCACGCCCTGTTCCCCGACGACACCCCGGCGCTCACCGTCGACTTCCCGGCGCCGCTGCCGGCCCTGCGACTGTCGCCCGCCGTGGCGCGCGCGGTCCAGCTGGTCGGGCAAGAGGCGCTGCACAATGCGGCCAAACACGCGCGCGCGGCGCACGTGACCCTGGCCCTGGCCGGAGCGCCCGCCGGCCGCTTCGCGCTCACCGTCGCCGACGACGGCTGCGGCCTGGCGAGTGCGCAGCCGCGCCGCGAGCGCGGCAGCGGCATGGGCATGACCAGCATGCGCCGGCGCGCCGAGGCCATCGGCGCCGAGCTCGTCGTGGGGCCCGGCGCTGGTGGTCGCGGCACGCGCGTGACCCTGGTCTTCGATCCGCGCGCCGAGGACCGCCGCGTCCTCGATCGCCTCACCCATGACCGTGCTCACATATCCATGCGATGGGGCTCGACGGCGCGAAGAGGAAGATGAGGCCCGTGCCTGCCGTGGCTCCCGTGAAGATGATCGTCATCGAGGACGACGCCCGCTATCGAAGCAGCCTCGAGACACTCTTTGCCCACGCGCCGGGCTTCGAGCTCGTGGCCAGCTTCCCCTCGGCCGTCGCCGCCGTCGCCGTCGCCGCCGAGCAGATCGAGGGCTGGGACGTGGCCTTCGTCGACGTCGACCTGCCGGGCATGAATGGCATCGAGGCGGTGCGCCGCCTGAAGGCCCTGCGTCCCGGACTCGTCATCCTCATGCTCACCGTCTTCGAGGAGCCGGCCACGATGCTCCAGGCCATCTGCGCCGGCGCCGACGGTTACATCCTCAAGCGCACCTCGGCGCGCCAGCTCCTCGAGCAGGCGCGCGAGGCCTTCGCCGGTGGCGCGCCCCTCACGGCGCCCGTCGCCCGCACGATCCTGGAGCTCGTCCGCCGCCTCGGCGGCGACGCCGCCCTGGCCCCGGGCCCGGCCCGGATCGAGCTCACCGAGCGCGAGCGCGACGTCCTGCGCGCCCTCGTCGAGGGCAAGGCCTACAAGCAGGTCGCCGAGGCGCTGGGCGTGCACATCGACACCGTGCGGACCCACGTGCGCCACCTGTACAGGAAGCTGCAGGTGCACAGCGCGGCCGAGGCCGTCGTGCGGGCGTTGCGCGAGCAGCTGGTGTAGTGTCTCCGGTCACCCTCGGCCCCGGGAAAGGCGATGGGATCATCGACAGCGCTGTGGGGCTGGCCGACGGCCTTCTTGGCCTGATCCCCTGCAGCACTCGTGACCGCTGGGAAGACCAGCAGGAGCGCCACGAACCAAAAGCTAATTTAGACTGCGAGAACCTTCATCTGTGGAGCCTGCCTCTGATCGCGGCGCAGCGGAAGAGGCGATCCGCACGTGGGGCGTGGGGTCCACACGAGGGCGCTGGCGGTGCCTTGGACGCGCATGGAGTATGCTTCGCGCCGACGATGAGTGCTGTTTGCGCCTCATGCGGGAACCCCGCGGACCAGTTTCGTGACGTTGTTCGCGTCGTTAACATGCGGGTCGAGGTGGTGTGTCGAACCTGTGCCGCGGCCCCCGCCGCGCGAGCTCTGCCGTCACCGGGTGCGGCCCAACTGCACGTGCCGTCTGGGCCGCCGCAGACGCCATCGTCTCCTGGCGGAGAAGGCATCGATGCCCGCTCCACGCTTCGACTCGCTCCGGGCGTTCCAACCCGCGGGCGTTCGCTCGAGACCTTCGGCCTCGCGGTGGTTCTAGCCGTCGGCGTGGCGAGCGCGGTGGTCATGGGCGGGGGGAGATGCTCGAGCAGCACGGTGCAGGGCGTGGCCGTGACGGCGGGCGTCGACGGCGGCATCGCGGCTGCCGCACAGGTTCGAACACGACAGGGCGTTGCGCTCTCGACCAGCGCAGGTGCGGATGACTTCGACGTCAACTTACCGGAGCCGGAAGGCCTTACCGCCATCATGGAAGGGGAGTGGGTTCATCCGCTCGCAGGCCCGTATCGAGAGCTTCCAGGCAATGACGTGCAGCGATTCGGCGCGTACCGGGCGCGCGATGAGTTCTTCAAGAAGTACTGCGGCAGTGGTCATTGCGGCGTCGACATTGGTCTCATCGTCGGCCTGCCAGTGCTTGCGGCGCGCGATGGCGTGATCGACCGAGCGGTGAGGATCCCGACGGAGGCCGAAGGCAAGTACCTGCGCGTGGAGCATGCTGGTCGCGTCCGGAGCTACTACATGCATCTCGACCAGGTGGCTCCGGGGCTCGCAAAGGGTGCGCGCGTCAAGGCGGGGCAGATACTTGGCACGCTCGGGCGCACAGGCATCAAGCACTCCGCTGCACACCTGCACTTCATGATCACGTTCGAGAGTGCGAGCGGGAAGGAGACGTATGTCGACCCCGAACTGATGCTTCAAAACGCCCGGATGGTCGAGATCGATCCGATGCCCGAATGGGCCAAGCCAAGGGCGCCGTAGCTATTCGAGCGGCAGCGTGAAGGCGAACTGGTACGGGATCGCGGCGAGCTCGGCGCTCACGTTGACCGCGATCTCGACGGCGCGTCGGTTCTGCTCGTCGCGTCCGACGCCGGCGCGGAGTTGTGCGCCAGGGCCCATGCCGGCCAGGATGAATACTTGCGCGGCCTGCTCGAACAGGCTGGCAAGCTCGCTGTCGCTGACGCTCGCGGGCAGCTCACGACGGACCCACGAGGCAAAGCGCACCAGCCGGCCGGTCAGCATCTGGGCGGGCAGCGGTACGGCGTCGGTCGAGTGTCGCAAGGTGGGCGCCGCGGACAGCGTGATCTTGCTGGAATTGCGTGGGCTGCCCAGTCCGACGAGCCCCGCGCTGGCGAGCGCTGCCTGGGCGCGGAGCGAGTAGAAGGCCTCGGTCGGCACCGCCGTGCCGGCCTCGCGCCCAGCTACCACCTCCCTGGTGGCCGGCGCCTCGAGCGCGCCGGCGCCTCCGAAGATGCGCGCGAAGGCGCGGGTGTCGCGGAAGCTGGCCGCGAGCATCGCTGCGAGCGCGAGGGCGGGGCTCGCGAAGGCAACCCTGTGTGCGACGCCCGCGCCCTCGCCGAAGACCACGCCGCGGTTCACCGCGGCGCACAGCCAGCGCGAGGTCTCGTCCGTGCGCAGGGCCGCCCATCCTTCGTGGACGAGGCCACCCGGCGCGTCGGCGGCCTCGGCGAGCGCGGCCGCCGTGGTCGCGCCGAAGATCGACGGGGCAACGGCCACCACGACCGGCGCGAGCTGTGCTTCGGCAGCGCGCGCCAGATCGTTCAGCGTGTCGACGCTGGCCACGGCATCGGTGACGACGTAGAGGTCGGGGCGCTCGCTCTCGTCGTCGGAGAGATCTGCCGAGAAGGCCTGCAGGAGACCTGCGGCGGCGACGTCGACGACCTCGACGGCAATGCTGGCCGCCGTCGGGCACTGCTCGAGCACGAGCTTCAGCCCGCGCCAGGCACCCTCGAGCGGGGCCACGAGTGGGTCGGTGAGGACGTCCCGGGCGGTGGCGAACACGGCCTCTTCGAGCATGGCGCGCGCCGCCCGCGCACCCTTGACCGGAGACGGGGCAACCGTTGCCCCTGCGGCGCCGCGCATCGTGCGTACGAAGGAGTCGATTGCCGAGGCGGCGGGGCCCGGGCCCGGTCCTGCCCCCGGCGTCATCGCGCCGGCCGCAAAGATGGCGTCGACCGGATCGCCTGGGCCGGCCGGGGCGGGGGCCTGGGCCGGGGCGGGGGGCGGCGTGGGCGCGAGCATGCTCGCGAGGGAGCGCGCGATGGGCCCGTCTCCGACCAGCTCGCGCACACCCTCGATCGCAGCCTCGGCGGTGGTGGTGCCTGCCGCGAGGCGCTCACCGAGCTCGCGCAGCGCCGCGAGCACCGGCACCGCACCGACGACCTCGGCGGTCGTGAAGCTGCGCAGCTTGTCGAAATGGATCACGATGATCCGCGCAGCGTCCACGCCGAGGCGATCGGGCACGGTGACCTCGACCCGCAGAGCCGCGGCGGCCAGGGCCTCGGCGAAGCTGGCCGACGAGACCATGAGTCGACGACCGCCGGGCACGGGGGAAAACGCGCCGAGCAGGCGTATGCGAAATCGAGCGCTGTTGTCGTCCACGGGGATCTCCTGCTCAGTGTTCCAGCGCGGTCTGCATCACGCGTTGCCACAGGGATACGTCGTTGACCTGGAGTCGGCCATCGACGAGGCGTACGAACCGCTGGCCGTCGACGCGGCGCAGAGGGCGCGCCGGCACCCCCGGCCGCTGCGGATCGTATTCGGAGACGCTCACCTGCTCCTGGACGAGCACCTGGTCGCCCTGGAACTGCAGCGTCGCGACGAGGTCGAAGCGCCGGCGCCAGCCGGTCTCGAGCAGCAGCTCCTCGCGGCGAGCCAGGTCGAAGCGGGCGGGGCCGACGCACTGCCCGCGCGTGCCCACCAGCCCGATGGGGTGGAAGCGGCGCTGTCGTTCGACCAGCAGGACCAGCGTCCGCCGGCAGGTCGCCGCATCGTCGTCGTCGGTACAGGCCTCGCCCTCGGCGGAGAGGAACGTGGACTCTCCGAGGGTCTGCAGGCGCAGGCGGGCGCGCCGGGGACGGGCCTTGAGCGTACCGATCGCGAGGACCTCGAGCGTGGCGCCCTCGCGAACCAGCGCGACCGGCCCGATGGCCGTGCCGTCGCCGAAACGCTGCGTGATCACCCAGACCAGCCGCGTGTCCTCGTCGACGCGGGTGAGGATCAGATCGTTCTCGCTGAAGCGCGCCACCGGCAGGGCCACGCTCGGCTCGCTCGGCTCGAGGCAGCCGGTGGGCTCACGCCAGCGGACCGGGCCGCCTGCGCAATCGGCGGCTCCACCATCCAGGTCGCGATCGATGAGGAAGCGGTACCACTCCTCGGGACGGGCGGGACGCCCGCGTCGGGCCGGCGGGCGCGCTGCACTGCACAGTGCCGGCGCGACGCGCTCGCCGCCGCAGGCTGCGAGCAGCGCGGCCCCGGCGAGCAGCCAGCCGAGACGGCGGCACCGGCGGCGGTGGGCCGACGAGGCGGATCCGGTGTGCTCCGGCAGGTTCGGCATGCACGTCATGGCGATGGCTTGGCCTCGGTGAGCAGCCGGTTGCTCTTGTCCTGGACCTCTTCGCCGACGACCGCGGCGTAGGCGCGCGCGAACTCGGCGCCGAAGACTGCCGCCGAGAGCTGGCGCTCCTCGCCCAGGAACTCGGTGTGCCGTGCGACGAAGCGCTTCCAGCGCGTGCGCGAGCGGAACGGCCAGAGCGAGCGGGGCAGCCGCAGCGGCCCGAGCTTGAAGTGGTCGGCGCTGACCTCCTTCTCGATCTCATCCGGGCCGAGTCGGTGGAGCAGGCTGCGCACGCCCTCCATCATGCCGCCGAGCAGCGCCACCTGGTGGATCATGATGTCGGCATACGCTGACGAGAACTCCTGGATGCGTTCGGTGGCATCGGCGCGGAGATCGAGGAGGTAGGCGAGCACGTCTTGTGGCTGACGTGCCTGGTGCAGCGGCGTGAGCTCGTTGACGGTGCGTACGGCCATCTCGTTGCCGAACTGCGAGTAGCCCTTGCGCAGCTCGACGAACGCGCGCGCCGAGGTCTCCATCGTGGTCGCCGTGCGCACGAGGAACTTCTCGACGTCGTCGAGCGAGGTGAGCGTCAGACTCGGAACGAGCGCGCGCGCGAACTCACCGAGGATCTGCGCGGCACCGGCTTGCAGGCCCGCCGTGCCAGCGACCGCCACCTGCCGGTCATTGGCCAGTGTGCGAAACTCCTCTTCCTCGGCGAGCGTCGGCATCTCCCGCTGCAGCACCATGATGGCCTGCTGCTGCAGCTCCATCGGCAGCGAGCTGAGCAGCTGTCGGATGCCCGCGAGCAGCTGCTGCCATGCCTTGCGATGGTCGTCGTACAGCGGCGCCAGGTGGCGCACTGCGGCGAAGACCTGGGGCAAGCCCGGGGCCTGCACGTCCATCGTTCGCGAACGTCGTTCGGCGTCCACGACGGTTCGTGAGGCGGGACCGAACGACTGGGCCTGCTTGTCGGCGAGCAGGTCCGGCGGCGCCGGTCCACGCCAGCAATAGAAGCGCAGCTCGCTGATGCGCAGCTCGACATTGCCGGCCACGGGTAAGGCCTGGTTCTTCTCCAACCGGGTGCCGTTGGCGAGCGTGCCGTTCGTGGAGCCGAGGTCGAAGAACTCGGTGGTGCTCTCGTCGAAGCGCACCAGCCCATGCCACTGCGAGATGTAGCCGGCGTCGAGGACGATGTCGTTGAGTGGGTTGCGCCCGATCCTTACGGGCGAACGCATGAAGGCGAGCTGCTGCGACGTGTGGGTCGTCAAGTTGTCGATGCGCACCAGCAGCGGGAGCATCAATCCTCGAACTCCACCCGCCAGTCACCATCGGGCGCGAAGGAGACGGCGAGGCGGGGCGGAACCGCGCCGTCTGCCAGTCGCTCGAGCAAGAGCCGCGCGATGCGCGGCATCAGCGAGCCGCGCAGGATGTGATCGACGGTGCGTGCGCCGGTCTCGGCCTCGGTGCACCGACGCGTCAGCTCGTCGACCAGCGCCGCATCGAACGTGGTCTCGACGGCGTGGTTCGCTCGCAGGCGGTCGGCGAGGGCGCGCAGCTTCATCTCGGCGATCTGGCGCATGACGGGACGAGCGAGCGGGGCGAACGGCACGATCGACATGCGGGCGAGCAGCGCCGGTTTGAAGTGCTTGGAGAGCACCGGGCGCACCGCGGCGATGATCTGCTCCAGCGTCGGCGGCTCGTCGCCGGCGTGCAGACGCGCCAGCTCCTCGGAGGCGAGGTTCGAGGTCAGGATCACCACGCTGTGGCGGAAGTCGGTCAGCCGGCCTTCTCCATCGGAGAGGGAGCCCTTGTCGAAGACCTGATAGAAGAGGTTCATCACCTCGAGATCGGCCTTCTCGCACTCGTCGAGCAGCACCACCGAGTAGGGGCGCTGGCGGACCGCCTCGGTGAGGATGCCGCCCTGGCCGTAACCCACGTAGCCGGGCGGTGAGCCGATGAGCCGCGAGACGGTGTGCTTCTCCTGGAACTCCGACATGTTGATCGTGATCAGCGATCGTTCGCCGCCGTAGAGCGCGTCGGCCAGCGCGAGGGCGGTCTCGGTCTTGCCCACGCCGCTCGTGCCCACGAAGAGCAGCACGCCGACGGGCGTGCGCGGATCGCGGATGCCGGCGTGGGCGATGCGGACCGTCTCGGCGACGGCGGCGATCGCCGTCTCCTGGCCGCGGACGCGCTCGCGCAGGCGATCCTCGAGCGTGAGCGCCGCCGCGATGGCGCCCTGCTTCATGCGGCCCGCAGGAATGCCGGTCCAGCTGGCCACGACCCGGGCCACCGAGTCGGCATCGACGTCGAGGTGCACGAGCGGTTCCTCGCCACGCAGGCCGGCGAGCGCCGCGCTCGTCTGGGCGAGGGCGCCGCGCGCCTTGTCGGTGGCTGCAGCGGGGGCATCGGGGGCGAGCTCACCCAGCGCCGCTCGCGCCGCGCGCACCGCCAGGACCGCGTCGCGCTCGGCGGTCCAGCGTGCCGCGGTCTGCTCCGCGAGCGCGGCGACGTCGACGATCTGCACGTCGAGGCCGGCGAGCGTGGCGTCGTCGATGGCGCCGCCGTCGGCGTGGTCGCGGCCCAGCGAGGCGCGCTGCCGCACCAGCGCCGCGTGGCGCGCCTCGAGCTCGACCAGGCTCTCGGGCTTGGCGTGGGTCTCGACGCGCACGCGCGCGGCCGAGGTGTCGAGCAGGTCGATGGCCTTGTCGGGCAGCTGCCGGCCCGAGATGTAGCGCATGGACAGCCTGACCGCGGCCTCGACGGCCTCGTCGCGGATGGGCACGCCATGGGCCTTCTCGTAGATGGCCCGTACGCCTCGCAGCATCAGGATGGCGGCGGCCTCGTCGGGCTCCTCGACCTTGACCGGCTGGAAGCGGCGCTCGAGCGCGGCGTCCTTCTCGAAGTACTTCTTGTACTCGGCCCAGGTGGTGGCCGCGACGGTGCGTAGCTCGCCGCGGGCCAGGGCCGGCTTGAGTAGATTGGCCGCGTCGCCGCCACCCGGGCTGCCGCCGGCGCCGATCAGCGTGTGCGCCTCGTCGATGAACAGGATGATCGGTCGGGGCGATGCCTTGATCTCGGCGATCACCGACTTCAGGCGGTTCTCGAACTCGCCGCGCACGCTGGCGCCCGCCTGCAGGAGGCCGAGATCGAGGCCGACGAGCTCCACTTTCTGCAGCTCCTCGGGCACCGCGCCGTCGACGATCGCCTGCGCGAGGCCTTCCACCAGCGCGGTCTTGCCGACGCCCGGCTCACCGACGATGATCGGGTTGTTCTTGCGCCGCCGGGCGAGGATATCGATGAGCTGGCGGATCTCGCGATCGCGACCGAAGATGCGGTCGATCTCGCCGCGCCGGGCCTTTTCCGTGAACGAAGTCGTGAAGCGCGCCAAGGCCTCGCCGCCCGGCGCTGCGCGCCCGGGACCACCCGTGCCCACGGCCGCACTGCCGGCCTCGCCGGTCGCTTCGACCGATTCGGGCGACGGTCCGACGAGGTCGGCCAGCTCGCGCTTGAGCTCATCGGCGGCGATAGCCTCGAGCTCGCCGAAGCTGTCGGCGAGGTACCGATCACTGCGAGCGACCAGCTCCGCGAGCAGCGCGCCGGTGCGCAGGCGCGCCGCACCCGCATCGATGGAGGCCAGGAGCCACGCGTTCTCGAACCAGGCGAACAGCGACTCGGAGAAGACCGGGCGACCCGCGTTGCCCGTCTTCATGCGCTGCAGCGTCCGTTCGACCGAGTCGCGCAGGCGCGTGCGGTCGCGGCCGAAACGGGCCAGGATGCGGGCGACGTCGCCTTCGTCGGGGCCGTCGAGCATGGCCGCCAGCACGTGCTCCACGACGATCTCGTAGAAGCTGCCGGTCGCGGCTCGACCGACAGCCGCCTCGAGGACGCGCGTGGCAGTGGGGGTCAGGCGGCGAACGAGCGCTTTCGGATCGACGCGAATGGTGTTCCCTCCCCCGAGTGAGCGCCTAACCTAGACGAGGCCGTCCGTCGCGGCAACTACCGCGCCGTCGGTCATCCAGGTGGCGCGGCCGAGATCACTGGAAGTCGACGCTCATGCGCTGGAACGTGACGGCCTCGAGAGCACGCAGATCAGGCACGCCGTCGATGGCGAAGACGTTGAACGGGAACGTGCCGACGTCGTTCTTGAAGCCTCGGTAGCCACCGGCCTCCGAGGTGACGTCGTAGATGTCCAGGTAGCCGCCGACGACCGTGGCGGGCGGCGGCTGGTAGCCGATGAGGTCGTAGAGCACGAATGCCAGCGGCGAAGCCGTGGTCGGTGGTGCGATGATGTCCCAGGTGGCGGAGTACCCCGGTCCCGACCACGTCGCCTGCATCGCGATGCAGTCGGCCTTGGCCAGATTCATCTGCTGGGCAGGCGTGCCGGTGAGCTTCCAGCGCAGCGCCCCGAAGCTGTAGCCGGCCTGGGCCACGCGCGGGAGCGTCTCGGCGTTGTCGATGGTCCAGCCGGGGACGAGATCGGTGGCCGGGCCGCGCCGCACGAACAGGAAGTACGTCTGGCCGTTGTCCGGGTTCGCCGGCTGTGTGCCCCGGATGGTCAGCTCGTAGGAGTCGGCGTACCCGGGTGAGAAGGGGAGCGGCAGCTCGTGCTCGAGGCCGGCGTCGGTCGGCGCGGCACTGGCGCTGGTTTGTTCGAAGATGCGGCCGTCACGACGTACGGCCAGTTGCGCCGTCAGGCTGTTGCTGTCGGCCGGTGGAACGAACGTCAAGGTGACCGGTGCCGCCGCGAGCTGCCACTCGGGCATCGTGACCAGCAGGTCGGCCTGGAAGGTGAGGTCGGCGACGACCGCCTGCGCGACGAGCGCTCCGTTCGCGTCGACGGCGGTCGCCAGCAGCGTCAGCTCGCTCTGCGCGTCGAGGCAGAGCTTGTCGACCGGCAACGTGAGCGGCGCGAGCTGGGGGAAGTCATTGAATCCGAAACAGCCGAGATACAGCCGGAAGCTCGTTGCCGCCGCCGGCAGCGTGCCCGTCGGCGGCGTGACGATGACGTTGCCCGCCAAGATGCTGGTCGGCGCCTCGGTGAGCGGGAAGTACACATCGATGTCGTCACCGGGCTCCAGCGCGACGATGGTCACCAGGTACTGCTGGTAGCTCACCGGCCCGGTGGCGGGATCCTCGTTGCCCGTTCGCCAGCCGACGTGCGCGGTGTCGCCGACCTCCACGACAAAGGTGATGACGCCGTCTTCGCCCGACGTGGCCGTGCCGCGCAGCGAGCCATCGGGGCGGGTGAAGACCGCGGTGGCGCCGGCGCGCGGAACGCCCGAGAACGGCTCGTGCACGTGCAGCGTCACCTCGCCGGGCGGCACGGTCGCGTCGATCGTCGGACCGGCATCGGTGACCTGGGCGTCGAGGAGGGCGGGTGCTTCGACGGGGGAACACGCCGGCGCGAGCGCGACCACGGCGATTGCGAACGAGCACGGAGCGATCCGGCGCATCGTGAGCCTCATCAGTATGCCGTGCCCACGACGAGCGCGGAGAGCCTGGGAAAGGGGAGCAGCGCGGGTGTGAGCAGCTGGTATCCGTTGTCGAGGCTGCCGGTGCCGATGTCGTTCTTGAACGAGCTGTAGCCGTTCTCCAGCTCGTCGACGTCGACGAGCGCGACCGAGCCGGTGACCGGGCCTACCGGGGGTGGCAGGTACTCGATGAGATCGTAGAGCTTGAAGGCGAGGGGCGAGCGCGCCGCCGGGGGCGCGAGCACGATCCAGCGGGCGCTGCCGAATGGACCCATCCACGAGGCGGTCATGCGCACGGCCTCGGCGCTGGCCAGCGCGTCGGCGCCGCCCGCGGTGGTCCAGCGGAACGCGCCCCCGGCATAGATCGCGCTGGTGACGCGCGGCAGCCGCGTGTCGAGTGCCGCGCGCAGCCCGGCCTCGAGATCCGCCACGGGGCCGCGCTGGATCAGGATGAACAGGCCCGCGCTGGCCTCGACGGTGGCCGGTTGCGAGCCGAAGCCCAGCAGCACGAAGCCATTCGCGTAGCCGGGCACGTGATCGAACGTGGCCTGCGCCTCGGTGACCATCGCGATCTCGAGGCCGAGTGAGACGTCCTCGTAGATCTGATCGCGCAGCGTGTGCGCCAGCCCGAGCTGCAGGCTGGCGGTGCCGGCGGGGGGCCGGATCGTGACCTGCGCGTGAGCGAGCTCGCTCTGCCAGGCCGGCATGATGATGTTCTGGTTGGGCGTGAAGACGACGTCCTTGCGCAGCGAGTACGCGACCGACCGCTGGTTGTCGTCGAGGGCTACGATGAGCACGGTGAGCTGGTTGTTCGCGTCGAGGCAGGACCGGTTCAGCTCGACGGCGAGCGACCCACCCACGGGGAAGTCGCGCTGCAGGCAGCCGAGACGCAAGGCCTGGTGCGTGGCGGTGGCCGGCGGCGTGCCGCTGGGCGCGCCGACGGTCACCTGACCGACGACCATGGGCGCCGGCGGGGCGGGACGGTTGACGTCGACCGTGTCGCCCGGGACGAGGCCAAGGATCGTGACCAGCTCCTGCGTGTAGGCGACCGGTCCGGTCTCGGGGTTCTCGTTGCCGACCCGCCAGCCGACGTGCGCGTTGTCGCCGTGATCGATCTCGAAGCGCACGATGCCGTCGGGACCCGACAGCGCCGTGCCGACCAGCGTGCCGTCGGGCCGCGTGAACACCGCGGTGGCACCTGGGCGCGGCAGGCCGGTGCCCTCGTCGTGGACGCGCAGCGTGACCTCGCCGGGCAACAGTGGCCCGTCGGGCACCGGCGCGGCATCGATCACGACGGCCTCCACGACCGGGACATCTCCGCAGGCCCCGCCTGCGAGCAGCATGACCAGACCAATTGAACAAAGCGAGTGACGCATAGGCTCCTGCGACCGTGAGCGTCTGTCGACGCGCCGAACACGGGCACGCTAGTGTGCGTGCCTCGCCGCGTCAAGGCAGCGAAGGACCACAACTCCGTACTCTGGCCGCAGTCGCCACCGGCGCGGCAGACGCAAAGGCCGGCGCGTGCGCTGGATCACCACGCGATGCGATGGCGTGCGGTCAACCGGTGGGTGGGCGATCAGCAATCCGAGTCTCTGACGATGTCTCCGGGCACCTGGAGCTTCCGGGCGGCGCGCTTGGCCCAGGCCACCACGGCATCTGCGAAGTCTTGCTCACATGGCTTGCCACTGCCGAGCAGCACATGTTCGCGACGCGGTCCGTCGAAGACGAGGTTGACCGACCAGCTGCCGCCGCCGCGGGCGCGGCCCATGGCGTACGCTTGCAACTCGATGACCTGCCTTCCCGGGCGCAGGAGCCGCGCCCAGAAGAGGCGCCGCGAGAGCCCCGCGGTCGACGGGCCGGGCTTGGCCAAGAAACTGATCGCGAAGGCGAGGGCCAGGAGTCCAAAGATCAAGAGCCAGAGGTGTTCCAGTGCCCACTCGGGCATCTGCACGCCGCTCATGACGACGACCCAAGACTCCGCCCGAGACCGCTCGTCCGCATGCAGCTCGACCATAGCCCTGACGGGCCGGCCGCGCCCAGGGAGCACCGTTCGCTGCCCATCGCCTGGACGGCGCCCGACCGACCCGGGGGCACGCTGACGGTCCGCGGCGGAGACGCCATACCTTCAGGATCGCCGGGCACGGCGGAGGCGACCACCAGGAGCACGAGCACAGCCACTCCGCCTTGTGGTCGCGGGCGCCATGAACCGCTCAACAAAGGAACGTGGGCGATCATGAACCTCGCCCGCGCCCATGGGCGCCGCCGTGCGCCCAGGAGCACGGCCACCTGCTGTCGTAGCGCCAGGTTCTCCGGCCCCAAGTCCGCCCGACTGCGGCACGAAGAACGAATGGCGACAACCATAAGGAGGAGCAGACGATCCCATCGTGTGTTCACGTTGGCCGTAAATGCAGAGGATCGCCGCCTCTCGATAAATCGAGGTGTAGGCGAGGGACAGGCGCCGCGCGCCGCAGAACGGCCACGTTGCGCACGCATGCTATGACGACGTTCATGGCGACGCCGCGTGATCCGCTCGAGGTACCCAGCGTCTTCCCGGCCGAGGCACGCGCGGTGGTCTACGACGTCCTGGCCCTGCGCCGCGACGTGCGCCAGTTCAGGCGCGACCGGGACGTCGACGAGGACACGCTCGCGCGCGTGCTCGAGGCGGCGACGCTGGCGCCGAGCGTGGGCTTCTCGCAGCCGTGGGCGTTCGTCGTGGTGCGCGATGTGGCGCTGCGCGAGCGCGTCCGCCACGACTTCCTGCGCTGTCGCGCCGCCGAGGCCGCGCGCTTCCCTCCCGGGCGTCGCGAAAAGTACCTGGCCTACAAGCTCGAGGGCATCCTCGACGCGCCCCTCAACCTGTGCGTGGTCGCCGATCTGCGCCCGCGAGACGAGGCCATCCTCGGCACCACGGTCCAGCCCGAGGCGGTGCGCGCGAGCGTCGCCTGCGCGGTGCAGAACATGTGGCTGGCTGCGCGCTGCGAGGGCGTGGGCATCGGCTGGGTGAGCATCATCGAGCCGCAGGTGCTGCGCAGCGAGCTCGGCCTCCCGCCCGGGGTCGAGCCGATCGCGTACCTGTGCGTCGGCTACCCGGTCGAGTACAGCGCGCGGCCCATGCTGGAGACGTCGGACTGGCAGCCGCGGCGGCCGCTCGACGACCTCGTCCACCGCGAGCGCTGGAGCGAGGCCGCACCCGCGGCGGCCGCACCCGCGACGGCCGCGCCCGCGGCAGACCCGCGCGCCGGCGCCACGATCGCTCCCGTCGACGAGCGCGTGCGCGCGGCCGCGCAGGCGCGCCAGCAGCTCCTGACCAAGCCGCCCGGCAGCCTGGGACGGCTCGAGGAGCTCGGCACCTGGTACGCGTCGGCGCGCGGTCACGTGCCCACGGCCGCCCCGCGGCGCCCGACGCTGGTCGTGTTCGCTGCCGACCACGGCGTCGCGCGCGAGGGCGTCTCTGCCTACGGATCGCAGCTGACCGCGGCGATGGTCGCGAACATCATGGCCGGCGGCGCGGCGGTGAACGTGATGGCGCGCGAGCACGGCGTCGAGCTGCGCCTCGTGGACGTCGGCGTGGCCGGCGATCTCACGATGGCGCCGCGCGCTCCCGTGGTGGCGCTCGAGCGCCGCTGCGTGCGCGCCGGGACCGGCAACCTGCGCGTCGAGCCCGCCATGCGCGCCGACGAGGCCGAGCGCGCGCTCGCGGTGGGCGCGATGCTCGCGCGCGAGGCCATCGCCGCGGGCGCCGAGCTGCTCGCGGCGGGCGAGATCGGCATCGCCAATACCACCGCCGCGGCTGCGCTCGTGTGCGCGCTGACCGGCGCACCCGCGGCCGAGATCGTCGGTGCCGGCACC
>JBKJOI010000022.1:0-5114 GCA_046595695.1 Haliangiales bacterium
CGCACCTCCGCGGGGCGCGGCGACACCGAGGTCGCGCTCACCATCTACAAGGGCTTCGACGCCGGCAGCCAGGCGCGCTACGTGCTCGAGCGCGAGCGCGGCGCCCTCGCCGACGACTGGCTGGCCACGCAGGTGTCGCGCCTCGAGCGCGAGCTCGCGCAGCGCGACTGCGGCGCCGTCACCGAGCGCCTGGCACGCATCACCCGCCTCCTGCCTGATCGCCACCTGCCGACGCGCATGGCCGGCTGCGAGTAGCCAGGTCCGGGCTTCTCTAGAAGCAGCCCGGTCGCGCGAACGTCGTGGCCGGCTCGGCTGACGGAAGGATGGTGCGCAGGTAGGCGTACTCGCCCTCGCAGAAGACCGCCGGGCCCTCACCCATGAGCTCGGCGCGCTCGTAGAAGGTGCGCGCGCCACCCGCGTCCATGAGCCGGTTCGGTGCGTCGCCGACGTCGTGGAAGGACATCTCCTCGGTGGGGTTGGCCAGGCCCAGCGAGTGCCCGACCTCGTGCGTCATGGTCGTGCCGATCATGGAGCCGAGCACCCAGATGGCGCACGCGATCTGCGCCTTGCGCTCGCGGGCCGGGCACGAGGCTCCGTCGGTGAGCGTGGCGATGCCCTCGAGATCTGCGGCCAGCACCGGGCGCCCGCCGCGGTCGGGTCGGAACGGGTCGAAGATCTGATCGAAGACCGGATCGGAGCCGCCCTCGAGCTCGGTCGCGAAGCCGTTGGGATGCTTCGAGAAGCCGAAGAAGGACTCGACGAACACGCCGCCGTAGCCGGGGTAGCCGTCGTCCTGCGTCGTCGCGTTGACGCCGCCGATCTTGTCGTAGAGGCGCTGGTTGTTGAGATCCTTGCCCGGCGAGTTGTCGTAGCCGAGCAGGCCCAGCCCGTTGGGATCCGGTCCGGCCAGGTCGACCTCGGCGAAGTACGCGAAGTCGGTCGGCGGCTCGAGGCGGAACTCGACGTTCACGCTCGCGTAGTCGCGCTCGGCGACCGTGAGCACGCGCTGGCGGATGCGCGCGTCGACGCCGCGCAGGCCGAAGTGACGCAGGCTCTCCACGTACGAGGGCAGGAAGTTCAGCCACACCACCTGCTTCACCCGCCCGATGCCCAGCGCCACGCTGGTCGGGTCGCCGATCACGGCGTCGCCGCCCGACTGGATGACCGGCCGCACCGTGCCGGCGAACGTGCCCGACACCTGGCGCAGATTCACGCGCTGGCCGAGCGCGTCCTCCTCGTTCAGCACGTAGCGCACGAGCGGACCGGCCACGAACTGCGGGACGAGCTGCAGGCTCACCGGCAGGGCGCTGCCGCCGCCGTCGGGCGTGAAGCTGCCCACGAGCTCGACGAGCGTGAACAGCTGGCCCTGGTTGGGCGCGTCGGGGGCCAGGCCGACGAAGCCGCCGCCGCGGATCTCGACGAACTGGCCGAGGCTCGCAGTCGCCGGCGCGATCGAGAAGATGCGCGGCGGCACCACCGTGTAGTCGGCGGCCGACGCTGGGCTCGCGGTGATCGCCGCCGCCGCGGCGGCGCCGTGCCGGTTCTCGAGGCGCACGCTGCCGGTGAACGTGCCCGGGTGGATCCCGGCGATCGCGGGCGCGAACGCGAACACCAGGTGCTGGCGGTCGAACGGGGCGGCCGGGTGTGCCGGCACCTCGCGCTCGCCGAGCGGGTCGCAGCTGGCCTCGCCGTCGCGCTGGAAGCAGCCGGCGACGATCGCGACCGTGTCGCCCTCGTCTCCGCCGAGCAGGAAGCCGTCGCCTTCGACCACGATGGGGTCGTTCACGAAGATCACGCCGGTCTGCACGCTATCGACGCGCGGCGTCAGCTGCGCGCGCACGTCCAGGGTGAGCGGCACCGGCGCCGAGGCGTGGACCTCGCCGTCGACGGTGCTGTCGACCTCGAGCAGCGCCTCGCCGCGGAAGGTGCCCTCGGGCGCGGGCAGCCCGGCGGCCGCCCCACCCTGCCAGGCCACGCGCAGCTCGCCGTAGCCCACGAAGCGCGCCGGCAGCGTGACGTCGACCGTGACGGCCGCCGCCAGATCGCCGAAGGTGCCGCGCAGGCGAAGCCGGCTCTCGCCCCAGGGCGCGTCGACGAAGGAGCGCCCCGCGATCACGATCTCGCTGCCCGGGACGAGCGCGGCGGGGTTCACCGCGGTGAGCGCGAGGCCATCCAGGCCTGTGTCGTCGGCGGGTACGTCCGCGGCGGCGCAGCCGGCGGCGAGCGCGGAGGCGGCGAGCGCGGAGATGATCCCGAGCGAAGCGAAGGAGGTCCCGGCGCGCATGGTCTCCTAGTCTACGGTACGGCGGGACAGTTGGTGGCCGAGAGCCCGATGCAGAGGTCGTACAGGTTCTCGGCGCCCTGCCAGCCGCGCACGACCACGTAGTACGTGCCCGCCGTCGTGATCGGCTCGACCAGGTTCTCGTTCGAGGTCGTGCTCGAGCCGCTGGCCGCCGAGCAGCCCGAGGTGTCGGTCTCGGTGCACGGGTGCAGGTTGGTCGCGCCCCGGAAGAGCTGCAGGTCGAGATCTTCGTCGGCCGCCGTCTGCTCGAAGGTGAGCGTCACGTGCAGCGACTCGTCCGCGAAGAGGTCGACCTGGTACCAGTCCTCGTCGCCCGCGCAGGTGGCGCTGGTGAGCGCGGTGAACGCGCCGTTGTCCAGATCGGCGAGCGTGGCCGCGGCCGCGCTGTCGTCGGGCTCGTTGTCGTCGTCCTGGCAGACCATGCTGGCGCCGCAGCTCGTCGCGGCGCTCGCGTAGGTGAGCGTGTACTCGTTGCGGGTCGCGCCGATCGCGTGGACGCGCACGTAGTAGAGCCCGGGCGTGAGGCAGCGGGTGAGGCTCTCGTTCGAGCTCGCGCTCTCCGACTTGAGCAGCGTGGCGCCGGCCGCGTCGACGAGTGCGAGGTCCAGGTCGGTCACCGTGCCGCCCGCGAGCGTGATCGTGACGCTGGCATCGGCGCTGACGTCGAGCTCGAACCAGTCCTCGTCGTCGATCATGGTGCTGGTGCCTGCCGGGCAGCTGGTCAGCAGATAGCTGCCCGCGCCGAGCGGCGGCAGGCTCGCCGCGGCGGTGCGCGAGTCGTTGTCCTCGCGCGCGTCGTCCTGGCAGAGCGGCGGCGGCGGCTCGGCGCTGCAGCTGTACGACTCGGGGATGCACTGGCGCGCGTCCACGTTGTCGACCGAGGTCAACATGGTGATCGAGCAGTAGTGGTCGGTCGGGCACTCCGCGTCGGTGGTGCACGAGCGGCCGCAGAACGACTGGCCCATGTTGCCGATGCGCACGCAGTTGTCGTCGGCGTCGCCGCACTGCGCGTCGGCGGTGCAGGCCTCGCAGGGGGCGAGGCCACCGGTGCCGCCCGGGTTGGTGACCTTCATGGAGAACGCGCCCTGCACGGGCGCCTGGGTCAGGTGATCGCAGTCGCCGGCGGCGTCGTCGTTGTCGGTCGCCACGACCACGTAGTAGATGGTGGCCGAGGCTCCCATCGGCATCGAGGCCACCGGGTTGGGCACGTCGGCGGCCCACGTGCCCGAGGTCATGTCGCCGCTGATGAGCAGCATGGTCGTCTGCTGCATGGCGCCCAGGTCGGGCGGCGACGCGGGCGGCGTGCTCGAGTAGTAGAGCAGCGGCTCGTTCTTGAGGCCGAGGTCGTCGCTGATCGCGACCGGGATCACGAGCGAGAGCTGCGTGCTCTCGTTGGCCGGCGTGTGCGCGACCTCCGGTGGCAAGCCCTCGCAGTTGGGCTTGGGCGCCTTGCGTAGCACGATCAGGTAGTTCTTGATGGTCTCGGGGCTCTGACCGTCGGCGGCGGCGAGCACCAGCGAGTAGCGATCCTGGGCGTCGATCTGCGCCGCGGTCGGGCACCAGTGCCAGAGCGCGGTGAACGGGCCGCTCTGCTCGAGGCCGGCGCCCTCGATCACCGGCTCCTTCTGCGTGATGGTCACGCTGGACGAGTCGGCGTCCTCGATCAGGATGTCGACGTCCAGGCAGTCCTTCACGGCCAGGTCGAGCGTGGTGCCGGTGCCGAGCGGCTTCCTGAAGATGGGCGCGCCGGCGCCCTCGGAGGTCTTGACCTCGATGGTCACGGTCTCGGTGTCGCCCTGGTCGCCGTCCGAGACGGTGATGTCGATGGCCCAGACGCCGACGTCGGAGGCGATCGGCGTCCACACGAGCTCGGCGCTCGAGCCGTCGCCGAAGGGTCGGATCTGTGCGCGCGTGGCCAGGCCCGGGATCGAGGAAGCAAACGAGTACGAGAGGTTGTCGTGATCGGGATCGCTGGCGCGCAGCGTCACGGTGAGCTCGCTGCCGACGAAGGCGACTTGGTCAGCCAGGGCGTCGAGCGAGGGTGCCGTTCCCGAGGGAGCGCACGCGCCGAGGGCACCGAGACTGGCCACTACGGTGGCCAGTGCGCCAAGATGACACGCTCTAAGCATGGGAAGCCTCACTGCGCCCCTGGTGAGCACGATGCGTGCCGTCCCGGAGGATCCGCAGCCCGACCCTCGGGGGACAGGATCTACCCATACAAACATTCGTAATTACTAGGCTTCTTGACGTAAACGCGTATTTACCTCCCGGCGCCGCGCGGATTCGTCTCACGCGGCGTGTCAGAGTCCTCCGCGTGACGTGCCCTCCGTCAGCGCTCGCGCAAGGTAAACCTCGCGTTTACCGCCAGGACGCCAATGATGTCCATGCCTTGGAGGGTGGGATCCTGTCCCCCCGGGTCAGGAGGCGAGGACGCGGCGGACTTCGGAGTGCTCGTCGCTGACGGCGAAGCGCATCATTTCTTCGATGAAGACGTCGCCGCGCGAGGAGGCGATGTCGCGGTGGTTGCCGATCCGCAGCAAGACGACCAGGGCGGCGAGCGCGCTCGAGGAGGCGATGAGGCCGGCGCGGTTGCCGGTGTGCTGCACGCCTGCCCAGAGCGCGCGCGGATCGAACTCGAGCGCCGCGACCTCGCTCGCGAACGGATAGACCTCGTCGCGGAGGCGCTTCGAGATCAGCCGCCCGAGCTTCTGCTGCTCCTCGGCGACCAGGCCGGCCGAGATCCCCGGCGGCGAGAAGTTGGGATCGTACTGCCGGATCACGCCAGCCACGAGCGCGCCCAGCTCCTCGGGCG
>JBKJOI010000029.1:0-9597 GCA_046595695.1 Haliangiales bacterium
TGCGGCCGCGGCGAGCGCTGCGTGCCGTGCGTCAGCCCGCTCGACAATCTGCCGACCGGCGCCTGCGACATCGTGGGCGAGTGCGTCGATCCGAACGACGCCGGCGGCACTGACAACCCACCGCCGGCCGGCGACGGCGACGATCCGGCGACCTGCGTGCACGAGGGCGACGCGGTCGTCGACCCCAGCGGCCTGGTCGCGTGCGGCGAGGGCGCGCACTGCCTGCAGGCGACGCTCGTGCCCGCCGACTTCGCCGATCGCCTCGGCCCCTGCACCGACGCGGCGTTCAAGTGCGTCCCCGACGTCTTCCTGACCAGCGGCGGCGACTTCATCCCCGCCACCTGCCGCTCGGTCAACGACGCAGAGGGCCGCTGCCTGAGCCAGGTGATCCCCGAGGTGGCCGCGCAGGCGGCTCTCCTGCCCGCGTCGACCTGCGGCGCCGGCGAGCTGTGCGTGCCCTGCTTCAGCCCGCTCGACTCGCAGCCGACTGGCTCGTGCGACCTGTCGTGCGACACCGGCCCGACCGAGCCCGCCAAGCCGCTCGCCACCTGCTGCGAGGGTCAGGCGAAGTGCGTGCCGACCGCCGCCGTGCCCGAGGGGCTGCAGTCGAACCTCGAGGAGGGCGACTGCGCGGACGTCCAGGCCGACGCGTTCCTGTGCGTGCCCGACGACCTGCTCGCCTTCCAGCAGGGCACCGGCCCCGCGCCGCGCGCGTGCGCCGCGTCCGGCTTCCTCATCGGCGCGTACACCGGCGTTTGCCTGAGCGACTGCCTGTCGTTCGGCCTGCAGGGCATCGCGCTCGCGCGCGGCGACTGCGACGCCGACTACACGTGCGCGCCGTGCGACAATCCGCTCTCCGGCGAGCCGACCGGCGCGCCTGGCTGCCCGGCCGCACCGTAGCGCAGCGGAGGTGGAAGGCCCAGCCGCACCGTAGCGCGGCTACCGCCTGGCCTCGGGCCGCCGGGCCGCCGCGCCGGCCACGACCGCGTCGCGGGCCAGCTCGTCGCAGCGCTCGTTCTCGGGCACGCCCGCGTGGCCGGCCACCTTCACGAAGCGCAGCCGCGGAAAGCGGCGGGTGCGCTGGCGCAACCGCTCGACCAGCTCGGCGTTGGCCTTGGCCTTCCAGTTCTGCGACAGCAGCCCGATCGCGTACGACGAGTCGCTGTGCACCAGCACGGGTCGCTCGCGCAGCTCGTCGCCCAGCTCCTCGACAACCTCGAGGCCGCGCTCGATCGCGGTCAGCTCGGCGATGTTGTTGGTGCCGTGGCCGAGGAACTCGCTGACCTCGCGGCGCTGGCCGTCGACCATGACGACCACGCCGATGCCCATCGGGCCCGGGTTGCCGGTGCACGCGCCGTCGGTGTAGACGATCACGTTCGGGCCGGCGGGCGCTGCTGACGCCGCGCTTGCCGCGCCCGGCACCGCCCGGGCCGCACGCGCTGCCTTCGGCTCGGCGGCCGTCCTGGGCGCGGCTGCTGCTGCGGCGACCGCGGACACCGCGTCGGCCGCCTCCGGCTCGGGGGGATCGTCGATCGGGCGGTCGTTCTCCAGCTCCGGAGTGACCTTGAGGTTGGCGGCGGTGGCGCGGTAGATCTTGGCGCCCGCGTCGGGCTTGTACTTCACATCGACGCGACCAGATTCGTCCGCGAGCGCCGTACCATCCGGCCGGCAGCGCGCGAACACGACGTTTCCATGGAGAGAGCGGCGAATCCAGGGCATGTTTTCGACTTGGCGACCGGCCAAGTGGGCGCTATTGTGCCACGTCCAATTCACCGGGGGACCAGGGTACTTTCGTGATCTTGCTCGGCGGCAGTCGCGCCCATGACCAACACAGGTACGGACGCGTGCTAATGTTCGCGCTGGCTGTCTGTGTGCTCGCGGGCGTGAGCTCGTGCCACAAGGTCGCCACCGGCCCGCCGCCGCCCGGCAAGCTGGTCGGGCTGGCGCGCATCGCCGTCGATCGTCTCCCCGAGGGCACCGGCGTGCTGTTCGGCATCTCGTGGACGCAGCTCCGCCAGAGCCCGCTGTGGGCGGCCGTCTCGCCCAGGCTGCTCGCCCTCCCCGAGGTCAAGGAAGCGCTCGCGCAGGTCCAGTCGGTCTGTCAGATCGATCTGGTCGCGGATCTCGACTCGCTGCTCGCCGCGACGCCCTACAGCTTCGACGACTCCAAGATGATCTTCCTGGTGAAGGGCCGCTGGGACGAGGACAAGGTCGGCAGCTGCATCGCCGCGCTGGTCAAGCAGTTCGCCGATGGCGCCGAGGTCACGTTCAAGAAGGAGAACGGCTTCAGCGTCTTCCAGTACCCGGGCGCCGAGGGCGAACCGGTCAAGAGCATGTACCTGGCCTGGCTCGCGCCCGACACCTTCGCGGTCACCGCCAGCGGCTTCACCGGTGACACCGCGCTACTCGCGCCGCTGCTCGCACCCACCAGGCCCATAGCGGCCGACCTCGAGATCATGGCGCTCGTCGAGCGCGTCGACACCAGCGACACGCTGTGGATGGTGGCCGGGCCGGGTGGCTTCCCCTCGTCCGAGGGCGCCGGCAAGGACGTGAAGGGCGTGTACGCGAACATCGAGCTCGACGGCAAGGCACACGGCTACTTCGGTACGCGCTTCGATACCCCCGGACGCGCCGAGCTCGAGGCCCGTGGCGGTGAGAACGAGCTCGTCCAGGGCAAGAAGGACGCGACCATGAAGGAATTTCTTCAGGACTCGCGCGTGTTCGTGGCCGGATACGATGTGGTCATCGAGGCACGCGTTTCGGAATTCAAGGTGGCCGAGCTGGCCGATCGTCTCGCCAAGATGGAAGACGGCGAGTGGCTGCTCGTGCTGAGCAACATGGAATCGCTAATGGGAGGAATCTAGAATGCGTCGGATTGCAATTTGTCTCGCTCTCGCCGGTCTCGTCGCTGGCGCCCCTGCATGCTCGAAGGACAAGGCCGGCGGCGGCGCTGGTGCCAAGGGCAAGCCCGCAGGTGCCGCGGCCTCGGCGCTCGACATCATGCCCGAGGACACCGCGGTCATCGGCGGCGTGAACATCACCAAGCTCACCGCCTCCAAGATGTGGGAGCAGTACAGCCCGCTGCTCCTCAACGACGGTGATGCCAAGGAAGGCCTCACCAAGGTCAAGGAGAACTGCGGCATCGACCTGACCAAGGACATCCACTCGCTGGTGTTCGGCGCGAACGGTGACCTCGACGAGAAGAAGTTCGTCATCCTCGTGAAGGGCGCCTTCGACGAGCCCAAGGTCACCAAGTGCCTGGTGACCATGGCCGAGAAGGAAGAGCAGAAGAAGATCGTCGCCAAGACCGAGGGCAAGATCACCGAGTACGCCGAAGAGGGTGGCGACAAGGTTTACATCGGCTGGGCCGCCGCCGACACGATGGTGATCGTCCCCGCCGCGATGGAAGGCGACAAGGCCACCCTCGAGGCCGTGATGTCCGGCAAGTCGAGCGCCAAGAACAACAAGGAGCTCGCGGCGATCATGGGCAACGTCAACACCGCCGAGACCCTGTGGGCCGCGATGGTCGTGCCGGCCTCGGGCAAGCTGAAGGACAGCATGGGCGGCGCGTCCGGTCCGCCGCCCAAGTCGCTGTGGGTGAACCTTGCCTACCAGAAGGAGCTCGCGCTCGAGATCGGCGCGCGCTTCGCCAACGAGAAGGACGCCAAGGAGCAGGTCGACAAGGCCAACAAGGAGCTCGAGGGCGCCAAGGCCGACCCGACCATGGGCGAGTACCTGAAGACCGTGAAGGCCGAGGCCAAGGGCACCGACGCGATCTTCACCGTCAACCTGGCCGAGAAGCAGGTCGACGAGCTGGTCGCCAAGCTCAAGGACCTCCTGCCCCTGCTCATGATGGGCATGGGCGGCGGCGGCGGCATGTAGCTCGCCCTGGCGGCGCCGCCGACCGCAAGCCCGCGGCGGCTTCCCTACGCCGCGATGGGGGCGTTGCGGATGAGCTGCACCACGCTGGTCTTCTCCTGCTGCCGCTTCAGCCAGCCCTCCAGGTCCTCCTGGGTCATCCTGACGATGCCCCCGACCTTGAACACCGGCAACGGGTCCTGGCCGCGCCGCGCCATGTAGCGGCACCAGCGCTCCGACCGGTTCACCAGGGCAGCAATCCCCTTCCAGGTTTCGACGTATTGACTCATGCCTGCCACACTTTGCAGAACGTGTGCCGTCGGCTCGTCGGCCATGATTCCAGGCAGTTGCCCAAAAGCCCCGGTGTCCATCATCTGTCGGCCTGGCGGATCCTGTTGAGCGTTCGTCACCTGGTGGCCGCTGGTTGACACCTGTGAATCAGGCTATGCTCGCACTCGCATGTCACTACGCGCTGTTCGCGCCCGCCCCGCCACGGTCGCCGCCGCCGCCGTCGCCACGCTGCTCCTGTCGCTGGCTGCCACCTCTGCACACGCCAAGGGCACCGAGGTCTACCCGCTCGCCAAGGTGAAGCGCGGTCAAAAGGGCTACGGCCTGACCGTCTTCCAGGGCACCGATCCCGAACGCTTCGAGTTCGAGGTCATCGGCGTGATGAAAAACTTCCTGCCCAAGCAGGACATCGTGCTGGTCAAGTCGGACGACCCCAAGCTGCAGGTCACGGGCTTCGCGCAGGGCATGAGCGGCTCGCCGCTCTACATCGACGGCAAGGTCATGTGCGCGTTCAGCTACGGCTACCGGTTCAACAAGGTCGCCATGGGCGGCTGCACGCCGCTCGAGACCATGATCGGCGAGTCCAAGACGCCCCTGCGCGGCCCGCAGGCGACCGCGCTGGCCTCGAACGACGAGTGGAATCGCTACCAGCCGCTGGCGTCGTACGAGGACTCGCGCGTCGCGCTCGCCGCCCCCGACGCACCCAGCGACGCCTGGATCCTGCAGGCGCCGCTGCCGCCGGTGCGCACGCCCGCCGCCGGCTCGGACAAGGACGGCGCGCTGGTCCGCGCCACCGTGCCGCTGTCGATCTCTGGCCTCGGGCCGCTCGGCTTCGAGCAGGCCAAGAAGGTGTTCTCACCCTACGGCATCGAGCCCATGCAGGCGGGCGGCGCCGGCGACGAGAACTCGGGTCCGACCTCGTTCGCCATGGGCGCGCCGATCGCGGTCGTGCTCATCAAGGGCGACGTCTCCGCGGCCGGCACCGGCACGGTCAGCTACGTCGATGGCAACAACGTGCTCGCCTTCGGTCATCCCATGTTCCAGATGGGCGAGACGTACATGCCGGTCGCGTCCGCCGAGGTCCACTACGTGGTCGCGTCGGCGCAGAGCGCCTTCAAGCTGGCGTCGCCGCTGCGCACCCTCGGGTCGCTGGTCCAGGACCGGCAGTCGATGATCCAGGCCGACGCCGGCCGCAAGATCGACATGATCCCGGTCGACCTCACGGTGCGCGGGCCTACCGGCGACAAGAAGTTCCGCACCGAGGTCGCGCGCAACCGTTTCCTGACCCCGCAGCTCGTGCTCATGAGCATCGTGAACGGCGCGCAGCTCATCTTCCCCGACGTCGCCGACGCCATCGTGACCGTCGACAGCACGCTCTACCTGAAGGGCTTCAAGCCGATCTCCTTCACCGACTACCTGTACGCGCCCGACGGCGCGGGTAACTCGGTCGCGTCGGCGCGCGCGCTGCGCATCCTCGCGCCCATCCTGTTCAACCCATGGACCCCGGTGACCATCGAGCGCGTCGACGTGACGGTCGCGGTCGAGTTCAAGACCGACTACGCGAACCTCGTCGACATGCGCCTGCCCTCGAACGTCGTGCCCTACGGCAAGAAGTTCGAGGTCGAGCTGGTGATGCAGCCGTTCGACGGCCCGCGCTACGTCGAGCGCATCCCGATCACCCTGCCCGCGCGACTCGCCGGCCAGATCGTCAAGATCGAGATCGTGCCCGGCGACATGGCGCGCCTCGACATCGCGCCGCCCGAAAACGTCGAGCAGCTCATCGCCGCCCTGCGCAAGTCCTACCCGGGCAACGTCCTGGTCGCCACCGTCTACACCGCCGACGAGGGCATCACCGTGGGTGGCAAGGTGGTGCCCAACCTGCCCGACAGCGCCCTCGACAGCGCCCGCCCGGGTGCGAGCGCCAAGGGCGGCGAGCTCTACAAGTCCATGTTCCGCGTCGCCGTGCCCATGAAGCGCTTGATCCAGGGCCGGCTCGAGATGACGGTGCAGGTCGAGGACAGGCACAGGTAGTCGCGACGTCGCGGTTGGATGGGCTCGCGAGCGACCGTTTCACCCTTACTGGAGGCCACGTGAATCGTTACGCGATCGGGTTTGTCGCGCTCGGGCTCGGCGCTCTCTGCGCCGCCCAGGCCGGCGCGGTCACCACCCGCACCTGGGAGGTCTCGAGCTACAAGGAGTTCGACGAGGGCGAGGGCGACGACGTGCTCATCTCCTCGATCGGCGAGGTCACGCCCGGCCGAGCCACCGACAAGACCACCATCGAGGGCGACGCGGTGTGGACCGCGGCCCGCGGCGACGACGGCACGATCTACACCGGCTCGATCGAGAAAGGCAGCGTCTACGCCGTCTCGGGCGGCAAGGCCAGGCTGCTGACCAGCTTCGAGAAGGAGACCCCGTGGATCGGCGCGCTGCTCGTGAAGGGCGGCACGCTGTACGTCGGCACCGTGGCGACCGGCAGCGTGCACGCGGTCGACGTGAAGAGTGGCAAGGCCACGCTGGTCGCCAAGCTCGACGGCGCCGACCACGTGTGGGCGCTGGCGCTCTCGGCTGACGGCAAGACCCTGTACGCGGCCACCGGCGCCGAGGGCAAGCTCTACGCGATCGACCTGGCCGCCAAGAAGGCGAGCGTCGCCTGGGACTCCGACGAGACCCACCTCTTGTCGATGACGCGCGGCAAGGACGGCGCGATCTGGCTGGGCACCGCCGACGAGGCGATCCTCTACCGCTTCGATCCGAAGACGCAGCAGGCGCGCGCGGTCGCCGACTTCGCGGGCAGCGAGATCAAGGCGATCGCCGAGGTCGACGGCGCGATCGTCTGCGCGGTGAACGACTTCGACGCCAAGAGCGGCACCGCGCCGCCCAAGAAGCCCACGCCCAAGGGCACCGCCGCCAAGCCGCCCGAGGCGGGCGCGCCGGGCGCCGAGCGGCCCACCGGCGCCGACGCAGCCGCGCGGCCGGGCGAGCGCAAGGGCAAGGGCGCGCTGTTCCGCGTCGAGGCCGACGGCCGCGTCGAGCAGCTGCACGCGCTCGCCGAGGGCTACTTCCAGGCGCTCGCCGCCGAGGGCGACGACGTCTACGCGGCGGCCGGCACCGGCGGCCGCGTGTACCTGGTCAAGGCCGACCGCACCGTGCTGACCGCCTTCGACGCCGAGGAGCGGCAAGTGAACGCGATCCTGACCTGGAAGGGCGGCCTCGCCTTTGCTACCGGCGACTCGGCGGCGCTGTACACCGCGAGCGGCGCCCCCAAGGCGGCCGCGTACACCTCGAAGGTCCTGGACGCCGGCTTCCCGGCGCGCTGGGGCAACCTGCGCTTCCGCGGCGAGGGCTCGCTCAGCGTCGAGACCCGCTCGGGCAACACCGCCAAGCCCGACAAGGGCTGGAGCGGCTGGCAGAAGCTCGGCAGCGTGTCCAGGGCCGGCGGCGACGCCTCGACCGGCGCGATCACCTCTCCCGCCGGCCGCTACCTGCAGTTCAAGGTCGGCTTCGCCGCCGCCGGCGCGCTGCGCCAGGTGACCACCTACTACCTGCCGCAGAACCAGCGCGCGCGCGTCACCGGCGTCGACGTCGGCGAGGACGGCGCCAGCCGCTCGCCGGTGACCACGGCGACCGGCGCCGCCAAGCCGCGCTCGCCGATCGTGAAGATGAAGTGGAAGGTCGAGAACCCCGACGGTGACGAGCTCGGCTACACGCTCGAGATGCGCGCCGAGGGCGAGCCGGCCTGGCGCCCGGTGCCGACCGGCCAGGGCGGGGATCCGTTCACCAAGACCGAGTTCGACTGGAACACCGAGGCGCTGCCCGACGGGCTCTACCGCGTGCGCGTTACCGCGAGCGACGCGCGCTCGAACCCGCCCGAGCTCTCGCTGTCGAACAGCTTCGTGTCGCCGCCCTTCCTCATCGACAACCAGAAGCCCACGGTGACCGGGCTCGAGGTCAAGTACCCGGCCGCCGCCGCCCGCGCGGTCGATTCGTACTCCCGCATCGACGAGATCGCTTACGCCATCGACGGCGGCGAGTGGATCATGGCATACCCCAAGGATGGTCTGTTCGATTCCGTGAGCGAAGCGTTCACACTCAAGCTGCCCGAGGGCCTCTCGCCCGGGCTGCATACCCTTTCCGTCCGTATCGCTGACGAGGCCGACAACATTGGGGCCGCGTCGGTGACCTTCCGCGTCGGCAAGTAGCCGGAGGCGATTTGGTGGAGCTCGAACCGATCCTCGAGCGAGTGGGTGCCGGCGATCCGGTCGGCGCCGCTTACCGATTGTCCCAGGAGGCGGGCCCGGAGGCGCCCGGCAAGCTCTTCTATGATGCAGGCTCACTCGCCCTGTCCCGCCGCGAGGAGCTGGGCGAGGACGCCCTGCGCTTCGCGCGCCTGGCCTTCGCCGAGGCGGTCGAGCGGGATCCGCAGCTCGGCGAGGCGCACCACGACCTGGCCACGACCATGCGCGAGCTGGGCATGGCCGACGACGCGATCGCGCACTACCGCAAGGCGCTCGAGCTCCTGCCCGACGACGTCGACTCGCTCATCGGGCTGGGCGCGGCGCAGTGCGACTCGGGCAAGCTCGACGAGGCCATCGTGTCGCTCGAGCGCGCCGCCGAGTCGCACCCCGACAACGGGCGCGCCTACGCCAACCTGGGCGTCGCGCTCGAGGCCGCGGGCAAGGACGAGCGCGCCGTGGCCGCCTACGCCAAGGCGGTCGCGCGCTTCGAGGCGCAGCTCGGCCAGGCCGACGACGACGAGGTCGCCGCCGACGTGGCCGCCCGGCGGCGCTGGGCGCGCATCCAGCACGCCGAGCTGCTCGAGCGGCTCGAGCGCTGGCCGCAGGCGATCGTCGAGTTCCGCCGGCTGTACGAGGAGGAGCAGGCGATCGCCGAGGCCGAGGAGGCCGCCGAGCAGGCCGAAGCCGAGGAGGCCGAGGAGGCCGCCGCGATCGAGGCCGAGGAGGCCAGCCCGGCGCCCGCGCCCATGGCCGACGCGCCCGCGCCCCCGCCTGACGACAACGAGGGCGAGACCCTGCTCGAGGACGACACCTTCGCCGCCGCCGAGGACGCCGCCGACGCCGAGCTGGGCATCACCGATGACGACCTCGGCGAAGACGGCGACGAGCCCGACGTCGACGACGAGGACGACGAGGACGCCGCAGGCCGCGCCGGCCTGGAGCGGCTGTTCGCGCGCCTGGTCATGAGCCGGAGGTTCGACCTGGCGTTCCTGGTGCTCGACGACCTGGGCGGCGAGCTCGCCGATTCCAGGACGCGCGCGACCTACGCGGTGTACGACCCGGGCGACGGGCTGCTGACGATCATGGTGGAGCACTGGGACGGCGGCGAGCGCGAGCGGCTCGACCCGTGGGCCACGACGGAGACGGCGGAGACGCCCGTGCCAGGGACGCCGGTCACGCCGCCGGGGACTCCGGGGACTCCGGGGACTCCGGG
>JBKJOI010000216.1:0-7658 GCA_046595695.1 Haliangiales bacterium
GGGCAACGCCGCCTCGTCGTCCACGTCTCCGTCTCTATCCTCTGGCGCACCCGGCGCCGGTGCCGCGATCTCCAAGGAGCCAGAAATCCCCGTGGCCAAGCCGTCTGCCTACGCCTATCCGAGCGCCAAGACCGTCGACGTCGTCGACGACTACCACGGCACCAAGGTCGCCGACCCGTACCGCTGGCTCGAGGACGCCGACGCGCCCGACACCGCCGCCTGGGTGAAGGCCGAGAACGAGCTCACCTTCGCGTTCCTCGAGAAGGTACCCGCGCGCGCCGCGATCAAGGACCGCCTGACCAGGCTGTGGAACTACGAGCGCTACGGCGTGCCCAGCAAGGAAGGCGGCCAGTACTTCTTCCAGAAGAACGACGGCCTGCAGAACCAGGCGGTCCTGTTCACCACGAAGTCGCTCGCCGCCGAGCCGCGCGTGCTCCTCGATCCCAACACGCTGTCGGCCGACGGCACCGTGGCGCTCTCCGACATGGCCATCAGCGAGGACGGCAAGCTGATGGCGTACAAGATCGCCAGCGCGGGCAGCGACTGGAACGAGATCCGCGTGCGCGACGTCGCCACCGGCAAGGACCTCGCAGACGTCATCAAGTGGGTGAAGTGGTCGGGCGTCGCCTGGACCAAGGACGGCCGGGGCTTCTACTACGGCCGCTACGACGAGCCGCAGCCGGGCCACGAGCTCGACGCCGCGAACTACTTCCAGAAGCTCTACTACCACCGGGTCGGCAACGCGCAGGCGGACGACACGCTCGTCTACAAGCGCGACGACGAGAAGGAGTGGGCCTTCAACGCCGACGTGAGCGAGGACGGCCGCTACGTCGTCATCACCATCACCAAGGGCACTGACGCGAAGTACCAGGTGTTCTACATCGACACCAAGGCGAAGCCCAAGGCCAAGGGCGCCGCGACCGGCCAGGTCGTCGAGCTCATCACCGGCTTCACCAGCGAGTACGTCTTCCTGGGCAACATCGGCCGCGCGTTCTACTTCAAGACCGACAAGGACGCGCCGCGCGGCCGCGTGATCGCGATCGACCTCGACCAGCCGACCCCCGAGCGCTGGAAGGAGATCATCCCGCAGGCCACCGAGACGCTCGACAAGGCCGGCCTCGTCGGTGGTCACCTGGTCGCGCAGTACCTGAAGGACGCGCGCTCGGTCGTGAAGATCCACGGCGTCGACGGCAAGCTGGTGCGCGACGTCGATCTGCCCGGCTTCGGCACCGTGATCGGCTTCGACGGCGAGCTCGCCGACCCCGAGACCTTCTTCGTCTACACCGACTACACCACGCCCGCGGCGGTCTACCGCTACGACGTCGCGAGCGGCAAGACCTCGCTCTTCAAGGCGCCCACGGTCGACTTCGATCCCAGCGCCTACCAGACCGAGCAGGTCTTCTACACCTCGAAGGACGGCACCAAGGTGCCGATGTTCATCACCCATAAGAAGGGCGTGGCGAAGGACGGCAACGCGCCCACGATCCTGTACGGCTACGGCGGCTTCAACATCTCGCTCACGCCCGCCTTCTCGGTGGCGACGCTGGTGTGGCTCGAGATGGGCGGCATCTACGCGGTCGCCAACCTGCGCGGCGGCGGCGAGTACGGCGAGGACTGGCACCAGCAGGGCGTCAAGCTGCGCAAGCAGAACGTCTTCGACGACTTCATCGCCGGGGCCGAGTGGCTCATCGATCACAAGTACACCTCGACGCCCAAGCTCGCCATCTCGGGCGGCTCGAACGGCGGCCTGCTGGTCGGCGCGTGCATGGCCCAGCGCCCCGAGCTCTTCGGCGCCGCGCTGCCCGCGGTCGGCGTCATGGACATGCTGCGCTACCACAAGTTCACCATCGGCTGGGCGTGGGCCGACGACTATGGCTCCTCCGACGACGCGGCGCAGTTCGCCGCGCTGGTGAGGTACTCGCCGTACCACAACCTCAAGAAGGGCGTGAAGTACCCGCCCACGCTGGTGACCACCGCCGATCACGACGACCGCGTGGTGCCCGGCCACTCGTTCAAGTTCGCTGCCGCGTTGCAGGCGGCGCAGGGCGGCGACGCGCCGGTGCTCATCCGCGTCGACGTGCGCGCGGGCCACGGCGCGGGCAAGCCGACCAGCAAGCTGATCGAGACCCAGGCCGACGTGTTCGCGTTCCTGGTCGCGGTGCTCGGCGTCGAGGGTCCGGCGAAATGACGGGTCGCTAGCGGTGCTGACCACGGGGGTGGAATGGCTGGTCGAGGCGCGCGGCGCCCGCGCCGACGCGCTGCGTGACCTCGCGGTCCTGCGCGCGCTGTGCGAGCAGGCGGTGCGCGAGCTGGAGCTGCGCGTCGTCGGCGAGCCGCAGTGGCACCAGTTCCCCGGCGAGGCCGGCGTGACCGGGCTCTACCTGCTCGCCGAGTCGCACCTCGGCTGTCACACCTTCCCTGAGCACGGCTACGCGACGTTCAACCTGTACTGCTGCCGGCCGCGCCCGGAGTGGCCCTGGCGCGAGCGGCTGCAGGCGGCCCTGGCCGCCACGGATGTGAGCGTGCGAGCGTTGCCGCGGTGAGCCGGCGTCGAGCGTGCAGCGTGCCGCCATGAGCGTGCGAGCCATGAGCGTGCAGCCATGAGCGTTACCGTCGTCTGCCCCGGCTGCGGCGTCGAGCTGGTGTTCCAGACCGGCGCGCCGCTGCGCGTGTGCGACCACTGCCGCTCGGTGATCGCGCGCCGCGATCGCGACCTCGAGAACCTCGGCAAGGTCGTCGACCTGGTGCAGAGTCAGTCGCCGCTCGAGCTGTGGCTGGTCGGCACTTACCTTGGCGCGCGCTTTACCCTGGTCGGCCGCGCCCAGAACGCGCACGCCAAGGGCGGCGTCTGGGACGAGTGGTACGCCGCGTTCGACGACGGCCGCTGGGGCTGGCTGGCCGAGGCGCAGGGCAAGCTCTACCTGACCTTCGCGATCGAGGGCGGCGGCGCGGGCATGTGGGGCTTCGACGTGCTCATGCCGGGCGCGCCGGTCACCGGCATGCCGGGCAGCAGCACCTTCGTCGTCAGCGAGAAGGGCCAGGCCGAGCGCCGCAGCGCCGCCGGAGAGATACCGTACCGGCTGGTGCCGGGCGAGCGCTTCTTCTACGCCGACCTCTCCGGCCAGGGCGGCGTGTTCGCCAGCCTCGACTACGGTCAGGCGCCGGCCGGGCCACCGGCCCTGTACGTCGGCCGCGAGGTCACCCTCGCCGAGCTCGGCTGGGAGGGCCGCGCGCCCGCGGATCGCCCGGCCACGGTCGTGAAGGCTGACCGGATGGCCTGCCCCGAGTGCGACGGCGCGCTCGAGCTGCGCGCGCCCGACCAGACGCAGCGCGTGGGCTGCCCGTACTGCGGCACCATGATCGCGGTCGACGGCGGCAAGCTCGCCAAGCTCTGGTTGCACAACGGGCCACGTGTGAAGCCGGTACTGCCGCTCGGCGGCAAGGCGCGCTTCCACGGCGTGGAGTGGACGCTCATCGGCTTCATCCACAAGGGCACCCAGGTCGACAGCGTCTGGTACCACTGGGACGAGTACCTGCTCTACGACGCGAGCCGCGGCTTCCGCTGGCTGGTCTGCGCCAACGGGCACTGGAGCTTCGTCGAGCCGGTGCCGATCGCCGAGATCGTCGGTGGCGTCCACGCGGTCACGCACCGCGGCAAGTTCTTCAAGCACTTCCAGAGCAGCACCGCGATCGTCGAGCAGGTGGTCGGCGAGTGCTACTGGAAGGTGGAGCGGGGCGAGCAGACGCAGGCGCGCGACTTCGTGGCGCCGCCGCTCATGCTGTCGGTCGAGGAGGACGCCGGCGAGGTCAACTGGTCGCTCGGCACCTACGTGCCGCGCGCGGAGGTGGCCAAGGCGTTCGGCGTCGAGCTGGTCGCCGGGCCGCCGGCGGAGGGCGTCGCGCCCAACCAGCCGTACCCGTACGGCGCCATCCTGCGCAGCTGGGCGATCGTGGCTGCGCTGGCGATCGTGCTCGCGGCCATCGTCTTCAGCACGCGCCAGACGCGCACCGTGCTCGACGTGCGCATCGCGCTCGAGGACGGCGGCGCCGCCGGCGCGCCCTTCGTCTGGTACAGCGACACCATCGAGCTCGATCACCGGCGCAACCTCGAGGTCGAGATCTACGCGCCGGTGTCGGACTCGTGGGCCTACGTCGAGGGTGACTTCGTCAACGAGGGCACCGGCCTGGTGCAAGAGTTCTCCTCGGCGATCGAGTACTACTCGGGCAGCGAGGGCGGCGAGTCGTGGAGCGAGGGCTCGTCGACGAACCGCGAGTACCTGTCGGCGCTGCCGTCGGGGCCGTACAGCCTGCGGCTCGAGATCCAGGTCGCCGATCGCAACGCGATCTCGTACGTGCGCGTCGTGGTACGGCAGGGCGTGCCGCGCTGGGCGCACTTCTGGCTGCTGCTGCTGGGCGTCTCGATCCTGCCGATCGGCGTGCTCACCCACAAGATCCTCTTCGAGCGGCGACGCTGGTCGGAGAGCGACCACGCGCCATGAAGACGAACCACGCGAAACGCGATCATGAGGCGGACGTGACAGGGGTGAGAACGTGACGAGGAGGATGACGTGACTCTGCACCGTGTCTACCTGGCCGTGGCCAGCGGGCTCGTCGGCTGGTGGTTGCTCGCGGCGCTGGGCGGCTGGGAGATGGGCACGCCCGCGCGCCAGACCGTGCCGGCGAGCGTGCGCAACTCGCCCGGCGGCTACCGATCGTTTCACTTCTGGCATAGCGGCTACCACGGAGGCAAATGATGGATATCGCTCACATGGATGGTGGCGGGCTGCTCATGTCGCTCGGCGTGACGGCGGCGTACGCGGCGCTCGGGATCCTGGTCTTCATGATCGCCTTCAAGATCATGGAGAAGCTCCAGCCGTTCTCGCTGCGCAAGGAGATCGAGGAGGATCAGAACGTCGCGGTCGGCATCATCATGGCGGCGGTGATCCTGGGCCTCGCGATCATCATCGGCGCCGCGGTCGGTTGACGCCCGGAGAGCCCAGAAGGGCTGGAAAGCCCGGAAGGACTGGAAGGCCCGGAAGGGCTGGAAAGCCCGGAAGGACTGGAAGGCTCGGAAGGACCACGACTTGACCGACCGCCGCACACCGCTCCTGTACCTGAACGTCCTGGTCATCGCGACCTGCGGGCTCGTCTACGAGCTGCTCGCCGGCACCGTCGCCAGCTACGTGCTGGGCGATTCGGTGCGACAGTTCTCGCTGGTCATCGGGCTGTACCTGTCGGCGATGGGCGTGGGCGCCTGGCTGTCGCGGCACGTCGACGACGCAGCGCGCGCCTTCGTGGACGTCGAGCTGGGCGTCGCGCTGGTGGGCGGGCTGTCCGCGCCGCTCCTGTTCATCGCGTTCTCGCGCGTCGAGTTCTTCGCCGCGTTGCTCTACGGCACCGTGTTCGTCGTCGGCACGCTGGTCGGGCTGGAGCTTCCGCTGCTCATGCGCATCCTCAAGGACAAGCTCGACTTCCGCGACCTGGTGTCGCGCGTGCTCACCTTCGACTACCTGGGCGCGCTGGTCGCGTCGCTGCTGTTCCCGATCCTGCTCGTGCCCGAGCTGGGCCTGGTGCGCACGTCGCTGGTCTTCGGCATGTGCAACGCGGGCGTCGGCATCTGGGGCACGTGGCTCCTGGGCAGCTTGCTGGAGCGGCGGCAGATCGCGGCGCTGCGCGTGCGCGGCGCAGTGGTCGTGCTCGTGCTGGGCGCGGCGCTCGTGCAGGCGGACCGGCTGACCGCGCTCGCCGAGGACGCGCAGTATGCCGACGCGATCATCCACGCCGAGACGACGCCTTACCAGCGCATCGTGGTCACGCGCGGCCCGGCCGGCTTCCAGCTGTTCCTGAACGGCAACCTCCAGTTCTCGTCGGTGGACGAGTACCGCTACCACGAGGCGCTGGTGCATCCGGCGATGGCCGCGGCGGCGGACGGCCAGGGTCGCGCGGCGCGGCGGGTGCTCGTGCTGGGCGGCGGCGATGGCCTCGCGCTGCGCGAGATCCTGAAGTACGAGGCCGTGGAGGTGGTCACGATCGTGGATCTCGACCCGTCGATGACGCGGCTGGCGCGGAGGCTGCCCGTGCTGCGCACGCTGAATGCAGGCGCGCTGGACGACCCGCGCGTCACGATCGTGAACCAGGACGCGTTCGTCTGGATCGCGCCGGGCAAACCAGGCAGCGACGAGCGCTGGGACGTCGCGATCGTAGACTTCCCCGATCCAAACTCGTTCTCGCTCGGCAAGCTGTACACGCGCCGCTTCTACCAGCTGCTGCGCGCGCGGCTCGCGCCGGGCGGCGCGGTCGCCGTGCAGGCGACCTCGCCGCTGTTCGCGCGCGCGTCGTACTGGTGCATCGTGCGCACGATGGAGGCCGCGGGGCTGACGGTGCATCCGTACCAGCTCGCGGTGCCGTCGTTCGGCGTCTGGGGCTTCACGCTGGCGCGCGCCGAGCCGTTCGCGATCCCGGCGCACGCGCCGGTGCTGGCCAAGCCGCTGCGCTACCTGAACGACGCGGCGATGGCGGCGATGTTCCTGTTGCCGAGCGACCTCGGGCCGGTTCCCGTCGAGGTCAACCGGCTCGACAACCAGGCGCTGGTGCGGCTGTACGAGCAGGAATGGCGAAAGTTCGAGGAGTAGGCGCGGGCGGGTGGTCCGCGGGAGCGCGCGGCGGGCGCGATCGACGCGGCGGGCTCACGCGGCGTGAGGCGCTCGCGCTGCTGGCGGGCGGACCGTTCGCGGCGAGCGCGGCCGCCGGCGCCTGCGGCCCGGTGCGCGACGATCTCGACCCGCTGCGGCTTCCGCCCGCAGGCGCGATCATCGGCGCGTCGCACGAGCTAGGCCACCGGCTGCGCGACCTGGCGCCGCCTGTACTGCCCGCCGATGCGCCGCGCGAGCGCGTGCCGGTGCTGATCATCGGCGGGGGCATCGCCGGGCTGTCCGCGGCGTGGCGGCTCGTTCGCGCCGGCGTCGACGACTTCGTGCTGCTCGAGCTCGAGGACGTACCGGGCGGCACGTCGCGCGGCGGCGTCACCGCCGGGCAGGCGCATCCCTGGGGCGCGCACTACATCGCGGCGCCGCGCCGCGAGCACCGCGCCCTGGTCACCTTGCTCGGCGAGCTCGGCGTGCTCGACGGCGAGGACGCGCACGGCGAGCCGCTCGTGGGCGAGTCGTTCCTGGTCCACGACCCGGAGGAGCGCCTCTTCTACAAGGGCCGCTGGACCGAGGGGCTGTACCTGCACGCGGGCGCGAGCGCCACGGACCGCGCCCAGCTCGCGGCGTTCGAGACCGAGGTCGCGCGCTGGGTCGGCTGGCGCGACGCGCGCGGCCGGCGCGCCTTCGACATCCCGGTGGCGCGCTGCTCCGACGACGCCGAGCCGCGCGCGCTCGATCGCCTCACCATGGCCGCGTGGCTCGACGCGCGCCGCCTCGACTCGCCGCGCCTGCGCTGGTTCGTCGATTACGCCTGCCGCGACGACTACGGCGCAACCGCGGCGCAGGTCAGCGCGTGGGCCGGTCTCTTCTACTTCTGCGCCCGCGTGCGCGCTCCCGGCGAGCACGCCGCGCCGCTGGTCACCTGGCCCGAGGGCAACGGCCGCCTGGTCGCGCACCTGGCGGCCGCGGTCGCGCCGCCCGCCCACGCGCGCCGCCTGCGCACCGGCTGGG
>JBKJOI010000522.1:0-5324 GCA_046595695.1 Haliangiales bacterium
CTCGTAGAGGCCGTCGCACGCGGGATCGAGCAGGACCTCGAGGCGAGCGGTCATGCCGGAGGTCTGGCGCGGGACCTTGTTGGCGGTCGAGAAGCCCACGACGATCTCGCCCGAGCCGTGCGCGGCGTAGCTTCCGCAGCGGCCGATGCCGAGCGCCGCGCGCTTGCACACGCGCGAGAGCTGCCCGGGCAAGAGCGGTGCGTCGGTCGCGACGACCACGATGATCGATCCGTAGCTGTAGGTGCGCTTGGTCCAGGCCTCGAACTCGGGCTCGAGCAGCTCGCCGATGGGCACGCCGTCGACGCGCAGGTTGTTGCGCACGCCGAAGTTCGAGAGCACGAGCACGCCGATCGTGTAGTCGCTGTCCGCCGCGCGTCCGCCGACTGCGTTCGGCACGCGCCGCGACGATGTGCCGATGCCGCCCTTGAAGTCGCAGGTGACCATGCCGGTGCCCGCGCCGACCGAGCCCTCGGCCACGCGGCCCGACGTGGCGCGCTCGATCGCGTTGTACACGTGCTCCGAGCGGATGTGCCGTCCGACCGAGTCGTTCAGGAACGAGTCGTCGCACTCGCCGACGACGGGGATCACGACGTCGAAGCGGTCGCCGATGCCGGGGAAGTGGCGCGTCATCCACTTGACGCTCGCATCGGAGACCTTGCCGACCGACATGGTGTTGGTCAGCAGGATGGGCGTCTCGAGCAGACCCCATTCCTGCACCTGGGTCAGCCCGGAGACCTCGCCGGCGCCGTTCAGCACGAACGCTCCGCCGAACATCCGCTGCATGAAGATCTCGTCAGAAGGCAGGATCGCGGTGACGCCGCTGCGCACCGGGCCCTTGCCCGGCTGTAGCTTGCCCTCGCCCGAGATCAGCGTGGTGTGACCGACCTTCACGCCCTCGACGTCGGTGATGGCGTTGAACGGTCCGGGCGGGAACCGACCCAGCTTGAGCCCGAGCTCGCGGAACCGCCGCCGTCCCGGTGGCGCCGTCCATTCTCCGTCGGCCGCTGGCACCGTTCCGACTACTCCGCGCTCTGCGGCGGGATGGTCGCCGCCGCTGCCGCCGCCGCCGCCGCCGCCACGTGACCGTTTCGCTTCTCGGTGCCGCCGCCGCCCCCGCCACCGCTGCCACTGCTCCCGCTGCTGCCGCCGCCGTTGCCGCTGCCGTTGCCGTTGCGCGGCTCGGGCTTGCCGGCGAGCGCGAGCTGGAGCTGCTTCTGCTCCTCGGCGCGCTCGGCCATCTCGCGACGCTTCTCGCGCAGTCGCTTGAGCCCGCCAGCCAGGATCTCGCCGATGAGCGTGCGGTAGTCGATGCCCGCCGCGTTCGAGATGAGCACGAGGTCCGAGTAGTCCGGCGTGAGGCCGGGCAGGGGATTGCACTCGAGCACGTACACCTGGCCGGCCGAGTTCATGCGCACGTCCACGCGCGCCACGTCACGGCAGTCGAGCGCGTCGAAGGTCTCGCGCGCCGCCACCTGCAGCGCGCGCAGCTCGGCGGGCGTGAGCTTCGCCGGGCACTCGTACGCGACGTGCTTCTCCCACTCCTGCTTGACCTCGAAGTCGTAGACCGGACGCTCCAAGCTCTTGTTCTTGAAGACGATCTCCATGGGCGGCAGCACGCGCGGTCGCTTGTCGCCGAGCAGCCCGATGGTGAACTCGCGGCCCGGGATGTACTCCTCGACCAGCGCCGGCTGACGGTACTTCTCGATGAGCGCCTTGATCTGCACGCGCAGCGTGGGCTCGTCGTCGACGACCGAGGTGGACGCGATGCCCTTCGAGGAGCCCTCGGTGTTGGGCTTCACGATGAGCGGGAACTTGAGTGCCGTCTGCAGCTTCTCGCGGCCGGTCTCGAACAGCTGGAACTCCGGCGTGAGGATGCCGTGCTGCTTGAGCACTTTCTTGGTGAGCGCCTTGTCGAGGGCGATGGCGAGCGTCGCCGAGTCGGATCCGGTGTACGGGATGCCGAGCAGCTCGCACAGCGCCGGCACCTGCGCCTCGCGGTTGCGGCCGACCAGACCCTCCGCGATGTTGAAGATGAGATCGACGTCGGCCTCGGCGAGCAGCCGCGGCAGGTCGGACGTGGCCTCGAGGTGTACGACCTTGTGACCGTGCGCGGCGATCGCATCGGTGATCGCGGCGATGGTCTCGGGCGGATCGAACTCGGCGTCGGAGTCGTCACCCGCCTTGGAGTCGATGCGCTTGGCGTTGAAGGTGAAGCCGACGCGCACGACGGTCGACTTCTTGCGTGCGACCGCCTGCGCCGGCTGGGTCAGCTTCCAGCGCAGCGCGGCGCTGTCGACGATCTGCTGGATGGCCGCGTCGTAGGACAGGCCGGCGTGGGCGGCGCCCGCGAACAGCCCCGAGCCCTTCTCGAGCGAGGGCAGGGCGTTGACCTCGAGCATGTAGATGCGCCCGTCGGTGCCGAGGCGGTAGTCGATGCGGCCGACGTCGCGCACGCCGAGCGTCTTGTAGACCGTCCGCGAGATCACGCGCAGGCGCGCCGCGGTGTCGCGCGGGATGTCGGCCGGGCAGCGCACCGAGACCCGCGACGGGTCGATGTTCTTCAGCCGGTAGTCGTAGATGTTGTACTTGTTCTGCGCCGAGTCATCGATCGCGTACTCGACCGCGCCGAGCACGCCGTCGTCGCCCACGCCCTCGATGAAGCCGATGGTGACGTCGTCGCCGGGGATGAACTCCTCGACCATGACGCCCGCCGGCCACGCCGACAACGACGCGCGCAGCACGGTGGCGAGCGCGCGCGGGTCCTTGGCGACCGCCTCGTCGCCGATGCCCTTCGACGAGCCCTCGTAGTTGGGCTTCACGATCACCGGGAACGACAGCCCGATGCCCGAGTCGAGCACCTGCTGCAGCGTGCCCGGCGTGACCAGGCGCCCGCGCGGGCTGTCCACGCCGTGCTCCTTGAGCACCAGCTTGGTCAGCCACTTGTCGAGGGTGAGCGTGAGCACGTACGCGTCCGATCCGGTGTACGGGAAGGCGAGCTCCTCGAACAGCGCCGGGTAGAAGGCCTCGCGCGCCCGTGCGCGCCGGCCCTCGGCGGTGTTGAAGATGAGATCGGGATCCGACGCCTCGAGCCGCGACACGAGGTGCGACGCCGGGCCGGAGACCTCGATCTTCTCGACCTCGTGGCCCGCGGCGATCAGCGCGGCCTCGATGTCGTGAACGGTCTCGACGGAGTCGAACTCCGCTTCTTCCTCGTTGTTCGTGAGTCGCAGGTTGTGCGTGAACGCGATCTTCATGAGACTCCGCCACCCCTCGTGCCGCGTGCGCGGCTACGATCGATCAGTTAACACGCTGGTCTGATCATCCTCAAGGAACGTCTGGCAAAAGCGGACATGGATGTGGCTCTCGCTCCGTCGGCACGGCAGAATTCTGCGATGCGTTCCGCGGTCGTCCTCGCCAAGGTGCTGGTGCTCGTCGCCGCGAGCACAGCCGCGTTCGCGACGGCGCTCGCCGCGTGCGCGCGCGACGACGACGCGTCCTGCGGCACGCTGCTCACGCCCCGCGACGACGACGACGACGCGCTCGCGCCGGTGCGCGGCACGCGCTTCACCTGCACCGGCGTCGACTTCTGCGCGCCCGACGCCCTGACGTGGACCGCGAACGCGATGCCGGGCTGTGGCGGCGTCGTCGTCGAGCTCGACGACGGCGGGTCCGTGCCCACGCGGCTCGCCCTGCGAGTGGACCCCGCGACCGGACGCGTTGTCTCGGCGCGCGTGCAGCACCCCGGCGCGCTCGGCGGCTGGATCGACGCGCAGGTCGCCAGCGCCGACGCGAGCGCTCGCCTCGCCGGCCGCTTCCACATCGACTTCGCCGGCGGCGGCTTCGTCGAGGGCTCGTACGACACCGCCGAGGACGGCGTCGCGTGCACGCTGCCCTTCGCCGCGGACACGCTGCGCGCCGAGGCACCCGCGGCCACGAGCTTCACTGCCTGCGGCGAGCTACCCGCCGCCGCGACCGTCGCGCCGCTGACCGAGGCGCACGACTGCGTGGTGTCCGCGCTGGCGGCCGGCGACGCCTACATCGTCACCTGGCGTCCACCCGTCATGCTCGGCCTGGTCGCCATGGGCTACGCCGGCTGGCGCGAGGACGGCCTCGCGCAGAACTACTTCTTCTACCTACAGGACGATCCGGCGCTCGCGCCGTTCTTCACCAACGCGCGCTGGCTCTCCTGCGCGCCGCTCGCCGACCGCGGCCTGCGCTGCGACGACGACGAGCTCGCGCGCAGCTTGTGTCTCACCTGCACCGGGCAGGAGAGCGCCGAGCTCTGCGCCGAGCCGCCGTAGTCGCCGCTACGGCGCGTGCTCGTCGGCGCCGATGTCCACGCGGCCGCCCACCGGGCGCGCCTGGCCGTCGATGTCCGCCGCCGGTCCGCCCGCCGGGTCGCCCTGGTCGATGCACGGCGAGTCGGCCGCGAGGTGCTCGTCCATCGCGCCCGCGGTCATGCCCGCGAGCTTGGGATCGACCGACAGGTTGCCCACGCCCGGCGTCAGCGCCGCGCCGTCGATGTCGCTGTAGGCCGCGGCGCAGCCGGCGTCGATCGGCGCGCCGGTGTTGCCCCAGACGATGGAGCTGCGCAGGGTGATCGGCGCGCTGCAGCGCACACCCGCGGTCGCGGCGCCCGCCGCACGGTTGCCGGCCACGGTGTTGTTCTGGAAGATCTTGGTCGAGCCGGGCTGGATGAGCACCACCCCGCCGTTGGCGGTCAGAGATGGATCGTCCGAGCCGTTGTCGAGGATCGCCGACGAGTAGAGCTCGAACGAGCTGTTGGTGATGATGAGCCCGGGGCCGCGCGAGCCGACGATGCGCAGGCGGTCGAGCTCACAGTAGCCGTTCGCGCAGCCGACCCCGAGGGTGAGCCCGGTGGTGCCAACGCCCACGCCGATCACCGAGACGTTCCTGACCTGGACCTCCGAGTCGGTCAGGTCGAGCCCGACCTGGCCGGCGCCGGTGACCGAGCTATCGAAGAGCTGCAGCTGCGCGGTCGCCGCGATGATGCCGCGGTGGCCGCCGGTGACGTGGCTGTCCTGGATCGCGCAGCGCGCGCCGCCCGCGCAACGGATGCCGCTGCCGGTGTTCGACACCTGCACGCCGCTCACCACGCAGAGATCCGAGCGGCACTCGATGCCGGTCTCGCAGTCGTCGATGATCGCGTTGCTCACCCGCACCTGCGACACCGCGGCGCCCAGCCGGAGCGCGATGTCGCAGCCGACGAAGTGGAAGCCGCGCACCAGCACCGACGCCGACGCGTCGAGGCGCAGGCAATCGTTGCCCGCCACCTCGGGGCCGATCTGCGCGGCCGCGGTGCC
>JBKJOI010000620.1:0-4311 GCA_046595695.1 Haliangiales bacterium
CGACAACCTCGACCGCGCGGCCGACGTCGAGACGCCCGCGAACAGCCGCTACATTCCCGCGGTCGTACGCGACGCGGTCTGGCGGCGCGACGGAGGGCGCTGCGTCTTCGTCGGTAGCGAAGGCCACGTATGCGGCTCGCGCTACCAGATCGAGGTGCACCAGCTGCAGGCGTTTGCGCGCGGCGGCCAGGCCACCGTCGCCGGGCTCGGGCTCCGGTGCAGGATCCATAATTGCCACGAGGCCGAACGTGACTTCGGCCGCGCGCACGTCGAGCGCGCGATCGCCCGGGCCCGCGAGCAAGGTCGTACCGACCCGCGGCAGGCCTGCCTTTTCTGAGGGTGCCGGCCGCGCTACTTTGCCGCCGGGCTCAGCAGCGGCAGATCGATCGTGAAGACGCACCCGGTGCCCGGGATGTCCCGCACCCGCAGCTTTCCTCCGTTCGCCTCGATGCTGCGGAGACTGATGGATAGCCCGAGGCCGAGCCCGGTTCGATCGCCGCTCATCTGTTTGAACGGATGAAAGATAGTCTCGATCATCCCGGGCGCGAGGCCGCCGCACTCATCCGCGATCTCGATGAGCACGCGGTCCTCGTCCGTATGCGCCATCAGCACCACGAGGCCGTTGGGCCGCGAAAACTTGAAGGCGTTCTGCAAGAGGTTGGCGACCGCGGAGCCGAGCATCTGCCGATCGGCATGGACCGCCACGTCGGCGTCCACGGGCGAGACGGAGAATCGGATCCCTTTGTCCCTGGCTTCCATGGCCGCCGCGACCCGGATTTGATCGAAGAAATCTGCAAGCGGGAGCGGCTCCCGACATACCTGGAGGCCGGCGGTCAGGCGTACCTCGGCGAGCGAGCTATCGACCAGGCGGCGCAGTCCCATCATGCTGCGATCGAGCACCGCGCCGGTCGCCCCAGTCAGGGCCACCGTGCCGCTCTTGATCGCCTGGATGGCGAGCATGGCTGAATTCAGCAGATTGCGCAGCTCGTGCGCGAGGCTGCCCAGACGCTCGTTCAGCTCCCGCGCGCCTTCCTCGGAGATGAGCTGATCGCGCTCGCGTCCGAACTCGGTCACGGCGTCGGCGATGGCACTGTCCAGGCATCGATTGAAGGTGCGAAATTCATCGACCGTGACCGGGGCGTGTTTCTCGGCCGCTAGCTCGGTGACCGACTGGCACAGATCGCCATAGTCGTGAACCACCTGATCGATGGTGAAACCCTTGTGGAGCAGCTCGCTGCCGTGCTTGACGGCACTGGCACCGATCTCGGGCGGCTCCTTGGAAGCGGAACTCCGAGGAGCATCCTGCTCCGAGCGGAGCGCGTCGATCAGCTGGTCGAGGAAGATTGGAATTCCATGCTCGAGCTCCGTCCGGGTCGGCTGCGGCGCTGGTCGCAGCGCGACCTTGGACCGGCACCGCGCCACCAACTCGTCGCGGTTATCGGCGAGGAACTCGTGCAGCATCGTCCAAACTCCTGTCGGAAGGGCGCGGTATCATCATTTCAGCCTGAGCGCGCCCAGTGGTTGTCCTGCTCTACGCCAGTCTACGCCAGTCTACGCCAGTCTCGCCCTCCAGCTGAGCCCGGACACGACTCCGCGGCCGGCGCCACCTTTAGCGCCGACCGCGGTGCATACCGTCGTCGCGGCCCGGACTGCTAGATGGGCGCCGCGGCGTCGGTCTCGGAGGGCACGGACAGGCGCGGCTCGCCTTCCATGAGGGTCTCGAACATCGCGAGCATCTCGCCGCCGAGTGCCTCGAGGGTGTCCTTGTCGAGCGCCTTGCGTACCTTGGGGAAGAGCTCGCCCTCTTCCTCGTCGTGCGCATGATGCTCGAGCTGCTCCTTCATGACCGAGATCTTCGCGTCGAACTGAGCGTCGTCGGGATCCATCTCGAGCAGGTCGGCGATGACCCGCTTGATGGCCAGGTGCTCCTCGACCGACTCGGCCAGTAGCTCCTCTGTGCGCTTCGCGTTCACGGCCGGGTAGAAGAGCTTCTCCTCGATGGTGGCGTGCGCCGCCACCTTGTCGGCCAGCTCGTCGAAGAGCTCCTGCTTCGTGTCGCTGTCCTCCGCCTTCTCGAGCTTGGCGATGAGAGCGTCCACTTCCTTGTGCTGCTCCATGAGGAGCTCGATCGCGTTCATCGCGGGGCGTCCTTTCCTGGCTTGGCCTTCTCCCAGCCGTTCTGTACGGCGGCCTTCATCTCGTCCCAGGTGCGGCCGCTCTTGAGGTCGGTCCACTCTTCCTTGAGCTTGCCCTCGAGGCGATCGTTCCAGTCGTTGTCGTCCTGGTACTGCTGGCGCGCCGCATAACCGTAGCGGTACGCCGGCTCGACATTGTCCCAATCGGTGCCGTGCAGCTGCGTGGTCTCGGGACGCGTCTGGGTGGTCGCGGAAGGAATCGGCTCGGCGCCGACGGCCTGCTTGACCGTGTCCGCAGCGTTCTGGTTCAGATCGGTGCCCTGGTCGCTGACGTCGGACTTGGTCTGCTCCCAGTCACGCCGGAACGCAGCCTTCACACGCTCCCAGGTGCTCTGGTGTTCGGCCGACCACCACTTCGGGTTGCTGAGAGTTCCCATGGTCTTGGCTCCTGTTTAACCGCGGATGGCGCCGCGACGGGTCGCTGCGCCGTAGATGACGAGCACGAGGAGCGCGCCGACGGTGGCGGCGATCAGACCCGGACCCTCACCGGCCGAGTCGTACCAGCCCAGGCCGCGACCGATGAGGCCGGCGAGGAGCGCGCCGCCCACGCCGAGCAGCATGGTTATGATGATGCCGCCGCCCTGACGGCCCGGCATGAGGAGCTTCGCGAGTGCACCAGCAACGAGACCAATGATCGCCATCCACAGAATTTGCATGACACGTCCTCCTGGAGCTGAAGTAGGTGACCTCCGTGGTCACGGGGCGGGTCTCTGCAGAAGTCGTGCCTCTCCCGACGTGTGGTCGGATGGCTCTGGAAACCTACCGATAGCAAAGGGATTTCGCGCGCGAGCCCTTGCGGGGGTGCAGCGGCAGCGTGCGGAGATGCCACACCTGCGGCGAATGCGCGCGGGGCATCCATGCGCGGCCGCGGATCAGGCGCGCTTGGTCTGCTGGATGAGGCGCGAGTACGCCTCGCCGGCGGCCTCGGAGACCGAGAGCAGGCCGTCGACGATGCCGTCGTCGAGCGCGCCGCCGTGCGCGCCGTGCGCGTACAGGAGGTTGACCACGCGGTTGCCGATGAGCAGCGGCGCGGTGAGCACCTCGTCGGGAGGCGCGCTCAGGCGCAGGCGCGCGAACAGCGCGGCGTCGAGCGCGCCCTGCGGCTTGCCGCGCCACGGCTGCTGCGTCTCGTGCGCCACCGACAGGCACGACGCGGCCACCAGCGGCATCGAGAAGCTCTCGAGCTCGTTCGAGGCGACCCCGGCGGCGAAGCCGCGCCAGCCCAGCGCGAGGTGCTCGCGCAGGAGGAACAGCACGCACGCCTCGAGACGGCCGCGCGCGAAGCGCAGCAGCGCGTCGGCGATGGTGTCGCGCGTGCGCGCTTCCTCGAGCCGCGCGAGCGTGTCGGCCAGCCCGATCGGCCGGTCGGCGGTGGACGCGGGCAAGATCGGCCCCGAGTCGGAGGCCGGCGCCGCGTGGATGGTCGCGACCGGGAAACCGGCCGCAGGCGAGGCCTCGGCGGTGATCATCGGCGGGAAGGTGGCGCGGCGCGGCTGGATGCGCGGCGCCGGCGCGGCGGGCACGGCGTCGCCCGCGTGCTCGAGCTCGACGAAGCGGCGGCGCTCGTCGGCGGGCGAGCGCGCGCCGCCCTGCTCGGGCGACACGCGAACGAAGCGGACCTTGCGGCGCACGCCGTAGTGGCGCTCGAGATAGAAGAGGATGCGCAGCTCGGGAGCGACGTGCGCGACGACGTCGGCGCGGGTGGCCTCGCGGATGGCCGCGAGCGCGACGCGGTCGCGCGGCTCGGCGAGCGCGACGTGCAGGACGTCGGGGGTGCCGCGCTCGACCGCGAGCGCGAACGCGACGTGGCGCTCGGCGATCGCGCCGGGCAGGAGCGCGATGGCCTCTGGCTGCGCGGTCTCGAAGTGCTCCTGTGTGGCCGGCGGCACGCCCAGCGTGCGGCCGAGGTAGACCGAGAGCTGGTCGAGCGTGAGGTGGCCGAGCTCGACGAGGTTGGTGCCCAGCTTGCCGCCGAAGAGCACCTGGGCGCGCAGCGCGGCCTCGAGCTGGTCGAGGTTGATCACTCCGTCACGGAGCAGCATGGTGCCGAGCTTCATCGCGAGGTCCCGGATGGTACTCCAGAGTGCGTACGGCGCGGTACGTGTTACGCGTCGGG
>JBKJOI010000265.1:0-3860 GCA_046595695.1 Haliangiales bacterium
CGCGGCGAGATCACCGGCGGCGTGGCGCAGATGAAGGGCTGGCGCGTGCCCATGCCGGCGGTGATCTCGCCGCGCAGGAAGTTCATCGCCGGCGAGCCGAGGAAGCCGGCCACGAACAGGTTGGCGGGCGCGTCGTAGAGGTCGAGCGGCGAGCCGACCTGCTGCACGACGCCCTCCTTCATCACCACGATGCGGTCGGCGAGCGTCATCGCCTCGGTCTGGTCGTGGGTGACGTAGACCGCGGTCGTGCGCGCGCGCTGGTGGATGCGCGCGATCTCGCGGCGCATCTCGGCGCGCAGCTGCGCGTCCAGGTTGGACAGCGGCTCGTCGAAGAGGAACACGCTGGGATCGCGCACCACCGCGCGGCCGATGGCGACGCGCTGCCGCTGGCCGCCGGAAAGCTGCCGCGGCAGGCGGTCGAGCATGGTCTCGATGCCGAGGGTGCGCGCGGCCTCGCGCACGCGCTGGTCGAGCTCGGCCTTCGGCGTCTTGCGCATGCGCAGCGAGAAGGCGAGGTTGTCGTAGACCGTCATGTGCGGGTAGAGCGCGTAGCTCTGGAACACCATGGCGATGTCTCGGTCCGCAGGTGCGACTTCGGTCACGCACCTGCCACCGATGAACACGTCTCCTGATGACGCCTCCTCGAGCCCGGCGATGATGCGCAGCGTGGTCGACTTGCCGCAGCCGGAGGGCCCCACCAGCACCACCAGCTCGCCGTCCGGGATCGTGAGATCCAGCGGCTCGAGCGTCACGCGCGCTGCGCCCTCGTACCGCTTGGTCACCTGTTCGAGTCGGATCTCAGCCACACCGCCCCATTTAGCAAGCGACCGGCCAGCCCGACGCATTCGTCAACACGCTGGAATCATTTGAAACTGCTGCGACGCTCTCGCTCGCGATCGCAACGTTCGTTGCCTTTGGCAACGGGTCGTCTTTCAATCGGGCATGCCCACGCCGGAGCCCCCGTTCTCGCAGCTGGTGGTGGAAGTCTTCGTGCGCGACCTCGAGCACTCGTTGCAGTTCTACGAGAGCCTGGGCTTCAGGCGCGTCGAGATGCACGCGCGCTTCGCCTCGCTGGCGTTCGAGCACCACTTGCTGTTCCTCGACGAGCGGCCCGGCCTCGGCGAGACGCCGCCGGGTGGGCCGCGCGCCAACGTGCGCATCATGATCCCCGACGTCGACGCGGCGTGGGCACGAGCGCAGGCGCTGGGCGCACCGGTCGCGCAGCCGCTCGCGGATCGCAGCTACGGGCTGCGCGACTTCACGATCGTCGATCCCGACGGCTTCGGCGTGCGTTTCGCGACGCGCCTGACGTAACATCCGGCGTCGTGCGGGGGCGGACCGGGTTGCGAGGGATCATGGTGATCGGAGCCCTCTGCCTGCTGGGAGCCCTCTGCCTGGCCTTCTGCCTGCTGTGGGCGCCGGCCGCGCACGCCGCGGCGCCCACGCCGGCCGAGGCGCGCGCGCGCGCCGGGAAGGCGCTCGGCGACGAGTTCCAGACCCGGCTCCCCGAGGAAGACAAGCCGGCCGCCGCGTCCGATGCGCCGCCGCCGCGTCCCGAGCGCAACCGCGATCGTTCGGTCGGCGCGGCCACGGCCGGCTCGGCGGTCGCCAACGTCCTCATGTACGTGCTCGCCGGCGTGGCGGTCGTGCTGCTGGTGCTGTTCCTGGTGAGCGAGCTCGGCGGCTACCAGAAGAACGTGGCCGGCGGCGCGGGCGCGGGCGCCGCGGGGACCGAGTCGGACGCCGAGACCGCCGCGGTGGCCGAGCGTCCGCTCGACGACGCCGAGGCGCTCGCGCGCGCCGGCCGCTTCGGCGCGGCGATCCACGTGCTGCTCCTGCGCACGCTCGAGGAGCTCATGCGCAAGCTCGACCGGCCGCTGCCGCGCTCGAAGACCAGCCGCGAGATCCTCCACGAGGTCCGCCTGCCCGACGAGGCGCGCGGCGCGCTCTCGCACCTGGTGAGCGCGGTCGAGGTCAGCTTCTTCGGCGGCGCCGAGCCGGGCGCCGAGGACTACCAGGTGTGCGTCGAGCGCTTCCGCCGCTTCGCCGACGCGTACACGCGGGCCGTGCGCGCGTGAGCGAGCCGACGCCCCCGGACGCACCGGCTGGGGCGAGCGCGCCGCCCGCGCCGCCTGGCGCGACCGATCCACCGGACACCTTCTCGGTCGCCGAGACGGATCGCCCGTTCTCGCGGCGCGCGCTGTGCTGGGTGGTCGGGCTCGCGGTCGGGTCGTTCGTGATCGCGCTGGTATTCGCCATCTTCGGCGACGAGCTGGGCCGCGGCGTGCCGTCAGCCGGCCCCGACAGCTACAGCCGATCGGCCATCGGCCACCGCGGCTTCGTGCGCCTGCTGGAGGCTTACGACATCACCGTGGTGCGCTCGCGCCACGTCTCGGGGGCGCGCGCCGGCGATCGCGCCGTGCTGCTGCTCGCCGAGCCCAGCATCGCCGGCGACGAGCAGCGCGCGCAGCTCACGGCCGCGCTGGCCAGCGCGTCGCGCACAGTGCTGGTCCTGCCCAAGCGCACCGGTGACGAGGATCCCGAGAAGCGCGCGTGGCTGGAGCGCTCGGATCTCCTGATGCCCGGCGAGGTCACCTTGGTGCTCGCCGCCGCCGGCCTGGGCGGCGAGGTCCACCGCACCGATGCGTCGATCGTCAACTGGAGCGCGGGCGACTCCAGGCTGCCGACCGCGCCCGCGCTGCACACGGCCCAGCTCATCAGCGGCTCGGAGCAGCTCGAGCCGCTGCTCGCCAACGAGCACGGCATCCTGGTCGGCTACTACGACGACGACGAGGGCCACGAGATCGTCGTGATCGCCGACCCCGACCTGCTCGCCAACCACGGCCTCGCCGACGGCGACAACGCCGCCATCGCGCTGGCCGCGCTCGAGCACATCCGTCCCGAAGGCGCGGTGGTGGTCGTCGACGAGACGCTGCACGGGCACGTGTCGTCGCCGAGCCTGTGGCGCGAGCTGTTCAGCTTCCCGCTCTCGCTCGCCACCGCCAGCGTGCTCATCGCGATCGCGGTGCTCCTGTGGGCGGCCATGGGCCGCTTCGGCAAGCCGCGGCCGGCGCAGGCCGCGATCGCCGCGGGCAAGGGCTTCCTCATCGACAACACCGCCGAGCTCATCCGCTACGGCGGGCACGCGGCGCACGCGCTCGAGCGCTACCTGCACGCCACCGTGCAGGACGTGGCGCGCGCCTCGCACGCGCCGCAGACGCTCGGCCCGCAGGAGCTGCGCGAGTGGCTGCTGCGCGCGGCGCGCGCGCGCAAGGTGCCGACCGACCTGGTCGCGCTCGAGCGCGAGGTCGCCGACGTGGCCCGAGAGCCCAAGAAGCAAGCCGCCCGCGCGCTCGCCACGGCCGGACGCATTCACCGCTGGAGACAGGAGATGACCGATGGATCTGCAGGCCATAGCCGCGCTTCGTGACCACCTGCGCGCGCAGGTCGGGCGCGTGGTGGTGGGGCAGGAACAGGTGCTCGACATGATGCTGGTCGCGCTCCTGTGCGAGGGCCACGTGCTGCTCGAGGGCGTGCCGGGCACCGCCAAGACGCTGATCGCGCGCGCCTTCGCGGCGTCCCTGTCGCTGGCGTCGAACCGCATCCAGTTCACGCCGGATCTCATGCCCGGCGACGTCATCGGCACCAACCTGTTCAACTTCCAGACCAACTCGTTCCACCTGACCAAGGGCCCGCTGTTCACCGAGCTCCTGCTCGCCGACGAGATCAACCGCACGCCGCCCAAGACCCAGGCGGCGCTCCTGCAGGCCATGCAGGAGCGGCAGGTCTCGATCGACGGCGTCACCCACCCGCTCGGCCCCGGCTTCATGGTGGTGGCGACCCAGAACCCGATCGAGCAG
>JBKJOI010000304.1:0-5681 GCA_046595695.1 Haliangiales bacterium
CGCGGTGTAGTCGGGCAGGAAGTGCCCGAGGTTCACCTGGCCGAGCGCCGCGGCGGCGCGCGTGAGCGACGTCCGTCCGCCGCCGCAGATCGACACGTTCTCCGCCGAGTACTGCGACGGCATGCCGCGCCGGTACATGTGGTTGTAGAAGCTGGCGACTGCCTCGCGCAGCTCCCACACGCCGGCGACCGGGGCGTACTCCTGGTCGTCGACGTGGATGAGCACATCCTCGATGCGCGCCGGGGCGCCCGGCAAGGCGCCGGTCTCCGGCTGGCCCTGGCCGAGGTTGCACCAGTCGGGATCGCTGGGCCTGAAGCCCAGCTTGGTGGCCTCGGTGGTCACGTAGATCACTCCGGTGCGCGGCACCGGGCGAAATGCGGGAATCTGGTAGGGCGGCTCCGACTGCTGACTCATCGCCGCGCACTATAGCTGCGGCGCTGGGCGGTAACAACGCGGCGCGTCGTACGTACTTGGGGTTAAGCTGCCCGCGCCATGCCTCCCGTTGCCGCCACGCCCGGTCGTCTGTTCATCGCTGGTTCGACCGGCGCCACCGGCCGTGCGCTGCTGCGCCTGGCCACGGCCCGCGGGCTGGGCGAGCGGGTCGTGCCGCACCTGCGCCCGCGCGGCGCCAACACGCTGCAGGTGCAGCCGCCGGCGAACGCCATCGTGCTCGACCTCGGTGATGAACCGGCGCTCACCACGGCGCTACGCGGGTTCACCACGGTGGTCCAGCTCATCGGCACCATGCGCAAGCGCTTCGGCACCGGTGACACCTATGAGGCCAGCGACATCGGCACCACCCGGCAGCTCGTCGGCGCCGCGCGCACCGCGGGCGTCGATCACATCGTGCTGCTGAGCTCGGTCGGCGCCGGGCGGCCCGTGGGCGCGTACTTGCACGCCAAGGCGCGCGCCGAGGCGATCGTGCGCGACTCCGGGTTGGCGTACACGATCTTCCGCCCGTCGGCGTTCTACGGCGAGGGCCACGCGGGCATCCCGGGCGCCAAGCCGGTGCTGCGTGCGCTCGGCTGGCGTCGCTACGAGCCGATCGCCGTCGACGATCTGGTCGCCGCCATGCTGCACGCCGCGCTCGAGCGCGCGCCCCTCGGCGTGGCCGTCGAGGGCAACTCACTCTGGGACGTCGTCGACGCGGCCCACCGATGCTTCGCGGCCGCGCCGGCGGCTGCTGCCACCCCTACCGCTGCCAGATGATCGAGGGAGGAACCATGCGCCACGTGTTCGTGAATCGAGGCGGCTTCGTCGCCGCCGCTGTCCTCGCTGTGATCGCCGCGCTCGGCGCCTGCGGTCCGAAGTCGTCGTCCAGCACGCCACAGGGCGGCACCGGCGAGGCTGCCGAGGACATGCTGTTCGGCCAGCCGTGTGCCATGAACGCCCTCGAGATGCCCGAGACCGACGAGAGCGCGTTCGGGCCGCTCGAGGTCGGCGCCGACTGGGCGAGCTACAAGAAGATGAACAAGGCGCCGGTGCCGTCCAAGACGCACGGCGGCCGCTTCGTCGACACCTACGTCAGCGAGGGTGGCGTGGCGGCGTACGGAGACGACGACGCCGAGATCCCCGTCGGCACGGTGATCGTGAAGACGTCGTGGGAGGCCGCGGGCGGCAAGCCGACCCAGGTTCCCGGGCCGATCTTCGTGATGAAGAAGATGGAGGCGGGCTACGCGCCCGATCACGAGGACTGGTACTACGCCATTCACTGGGCGAAGCCCACGGAGGCCCAGGCGAAGCTCCTCAAGGGGCCGATCTACTGGCGCGGGAAGTCGGCGAAGGTGGGCTACTGCTACAAGTGCCACGACAACTACGTGCGCGGGCTCGGCAGCGTGCCCGCCGAGTTTCGCGCCACGGAGTAGGCCGCGCGATCCGCTAGCGACCGGCGTCGGTCGCGGTCACGTTCATCATCCACTCGCTGATCTCGATGCCCCAGAAGTCGAACACGCGCCCGGGCAGCGTCGACGCGAGGGTCGCGGCCACCGAGCCATCCCTCTGCAGGAACACGTAGGCGTTGATCTCGACTTCGCGCCAGGTCTGCGTCGGGAGCGGCATCGGGTCACCGGTGGCCTCGTCGACCAGCGACCAGTCGAGGCTGATCGTGCCGTGAACGTTCAGGCGCGCGGCGCGGCCGTTGTCGCTCCACGGCTGTTCGACGACGGTCGCCTCGGTGAGCGCGACCCGCAGGTCGGTCAGCACGCGCGGCTGGTTGGCGAACACGCCGTCATCGACGGTCATGTCGGAGAGGTCGACGGTCAGCGCGTCGAGCACGAGGGCGCCTCGCTCGTCGGCATGCAGAACGAGGCGGCCGCTCTCGACCTGGAGCGGCTCGTGGTCGATCTCGCCGCCGCCCTGGGTCTCGGCGACGAAGAGGGCGTAGCTCGGCGACACGATGTCGAGCGTGGTCGGCGTCGCGAGACGCTCGGCGAGCTCGTTCTCGTTCACGGCGGGCTCATCGCTGCTCTCGCAGGCGCTCATCGTGAGCGCCAGCGCCAGCAGGGACGTCGAAGCGATCGTGCTCATGGAAGACATGCGGAACTCCTTTGCAGCAAGAGAATGAACGTTCATTCGTACTGAAGGAATATTCATTCCTAACGCATGGCGTCAAGTAGCTGAGCGCGTCATTTTTCTAGATCTTTGAATTTATTCAGAAGAAATTTTGGTTTCGACACCTACTTCAGCTCTGGCTGCTCCTTCCAGCAGTCTCCGACCACCGTTTTGCGTCCCGCGAAGTGCGCAACGCACCGCTCGTCGACACCTGGCTGGCCGTTCCAGTCGCCCGCGTAGCTGCGGCAATCCTTGGTGCTGATGTCCATCCCGGCCGCGTCGCGGCTCGCCGATCCAGCGCATTGCTTGCAGCACCTGGAGCGGACCTCGGCGTCTGTGGATGCGGTGCCTCCGGCCGGCTCTCCGATGGCCGCCGCTGCCGCGTCTCCCTTCGCCGCGCTGGCCGCGCCATCCGACGGTGCCGCGCTCGCTCGGTCCCCAGCGGGCGCCGACTTCGCGCCGGTGCACGACGCCATCACGAGCCCGAACAGCATCATCCCGACCGTACTTCTGATTCGTTGCATGTCGTCAAGCCTACACAATCATTTCTCTTTTTCATCCGGCATCGACGTCCTCTTGACGCGTCGCGTTGCCCCAGTTACCTTATGAATGAACCATCATTCAGTCTGGAGGCTCGACGTGTCGCAGTCGCTGAACCGGTACAAGGTTGATCTTCGCGAGTTCCGCTTCGTGCTCTTCGAGCTGCTCCGTTTCGACGAGCTGCTCGGCAAAGCACCGTACGCAGCGTGGGGCAAGGACGAGGTCGAGATGGTGCTGAGCGAGGCCGCGCGCTTCGCCACCGACGTGTCCGGTCCGATCAACGCGGCAGGCGACAAGCACGGCTGCACCCTGGTGAACGGTCAGGTGAAGGCGCCGCCCGGCTTCAAGGAAGCGTGGGACAAGCTCGCCGAGGCCGGCTGGAAGGCGCTCGCGGCGCCGGCGGAGTGGGGCGGTCAGGAAGCTCCCTTCACCATGCACGCGTTCGTCGAGGAGTTCCTCTGCGGCTCGAACGCGGCGTTCTCGATGTATCCGGGGCTCGCGTACGGCGCCGCCGAGGTGATCCACGGCTGCGGCACCAAGGAGCAGCAGAAGAAGTTCCTGCCCAACATCTACGGCGGCAAATGGGGCGGCACCATGTGCCTCACCGAGCCGCAGGCCGGCTCGGACGTGGGTGCGGCGAGCTCGACGGCGAAGAAGCTCGCCGACGGCAGCTACGCGATCCGCGGCACCAAGATCTTCATCTCGGCCGGTGATCACGACCTGACCGACAACATCGTGCACCTGGTGCTCGCGCGCATCGACGGTGCGGTGCCTGGCACCAAGGGCCTGTCGCTCTTCATCGTGCCCAAGTTCCGCGTCAACGCCGACGGCAGCTCGGGGGTCTCGAACGACGTCCAGACCGGCTCGATCGAGCACAAGATGGGCATCAACGGCTCGGCGACCGCGGTGCTCAACTTCGGTGAGAACGACGCGTGCGTCGGCGAGCTCGTCGGCACCGAGGAGCACGTCGGCATCGCGCAGATGTTCCGCATGATGAACGGCGCGCGCATCGCGGTCGCGCTGCAGGGTCTCGGCGTGGCGTCGACCGCGTACCTGAACGCGCTCGACTACGCGCGCGAGCGCAAGCAGGGCTCGCACTTCACCAAGTGGAAAGACGCCAGCGCGCCGCGCGTGCCGATCGTCCAGCACCCCGACGTCCGCCGCATGCTGCTCGACATGAAGTCGCGCGTCGAGGGCATCCGAGCACTCATCTACAAGCTCGCGTTGCACCAGGACCGCGCCGTCGCCCTCGGCGGCAAGGACGACAAGTTGGCCGCCTACCACCGCGGCCAGGTCGAGCTGCTCACGCCCATCGTCAAGGCGTACGCGTCGGATCAGTCGTTCCACATCTGCGAGACCGCGATCCAGACCTTCGGCGGCGCCGGCTTCCTCAAGGATCACCCGGTCGAGCAGTACTGCCGCGACTCGAAGATCTTCTCGATCTACGAGGGCACCAACCACATCCAGTCGATGGACCTCGTCGGCCGCAAGCTGGCGCAGGGCGGCGGTGAGAACTTCCGCAACTTCCTCGGCGACATCGGCAAGTTCGTCGCCGCCAACGCGCAGCACCCGCAGATTGGCGGCGAGGTCCAGGCGCTCGGCAAGGCCGCCGAGTCGCTCGGCGGCGCGGCCATGCAGATCTTCGGCTGGTCGCAGGGCGCCAAGTTCGTGCTCGTGCCACTCACCGCCACGCGCTTCCTCGAGATGATGTCGGAGACCGCGGTGGCGTGGATGCTGCTCGAGAGCGCGCGCGTCGCGCTCGAGGCGTCGGCCAAGCTGCCCGAGGGCCATGTGGACGGCCCGTTCTACGCGGGCAAGCTGCACGCGGCGCGCTTCTACGCCCGCAATGTGCTGCCGGGCGTGCTGCACAAGGCGAAGGTCATCGGCGCCGAGGATCAGAGCCCGATGGACATCGCCGACGACGCCTTCGCCACCGTCTGAGCGAACGACCCGGGCCGCGCGGCCGCAGCCGCCACGGCGACCGGGGCCGCGCGGCCTACTTGTTGCGCGGGTGGTTCTTCGCGGTCCGTTCGTTACCCCGCTTGTAGTTCCCGGTCACCCTCGCCATCACCTCCTGCGCATCGCTGGCCTCGACCTCGGCGAGGAACTGCAGCGCCGCGTCGCCGCGCAGCGTGGTGGCCGGGCGGCCGCGGTGCGTGATGACGATCTCGGCGTCGCCGCGGCGCGTGAACGCGAAGCCCTCGGGCGGTGCGCTCACGTCGGCTCCTCGGTGGCGCGGCCGCCCCACGGGTGGCGCGTGACCAGGCGCTGGCCCTGCTGCGCCAGCGAAGGCGGTAGCTCGCCGTCGAGCGCCAGGTGGATGGCCTCGGCGAGCTCGAGTGCGGTGGCGATCCGATCCTTGGCGCTCTTCGCCAGGCCGAGCGCGAGCGCGAAGTCGATGTCGATCGGCAGCGTGGCGAGCTCGGCCGGCCGCGCCGGCTGCACATAGACCAGGTCGAACATGATCTTCGGGTACTCCTCACCCGAGAACGGGGGCCGCCCGGTGAGCGCGCGGTAGGCGATCACGGCCAGCGAGAACACGTCGGCCCGGTGATCGACGGGCAGGCCGCGCGCCTGCTCGGGCGCCATGT
>JBKJOI010000403.1:0-4463 GCA_046595695.1 Haliangiales bacterium
CATCGCCCACCCGAAGGCGGGCGCGGCGTGCCGCGCGGACGGGCGCCGCTGGGCGCGCTCGCGGCGGCGCTCGACGGGTCGAACGCCGAGAACGCCGGCTTCCTGCGCGACCACGCCTCCCTGCTCGTCGTCATCGTGTCCGCGCAGGACGACTGCTCGGGCCCGGCGGCGCCCGCCGATCCCTTCGCCTGCACCACTCAGGGCGTGCGCTGCGGCCGGCAGGCGCCGGCGCAGCCCGGCACGTACACGGGATGCGTGGCGTCCAGTGGTCCCGACGTCCACGACGTCGATCGCTACGTCGCCTTCCTGCACACGTTGAAGAACGATCCGGCCCTCATCCGGGTCGGCATCGTGAGCGGACCGCGCGCCCCGTTCGTGGTGAGCGACGTTCCCGGGCTGGCGTCCTCGTGTGCCGAGGACAGCCCCTCCACGACCCGACCGGCGGTGCGCCTGATCGACTTCGCCGCCCGACTCGGGTTCTACAACCCGGTGGACTCCCTGTGCGGCGCCGACTGGACCGAGTTGCCGGGCGTGTTCACGCCGCTGGCGCGACCGCTTGGCGGCCCCCCGTGCCTCGGCCTGGTCGCCCAGACCGACCTGCTGCCAGACGAGCCGGGCCTGCAGCTCGAGTGCAGCGTCAGCGACGTCCGCGACCTGGGCACCGAGCAGGAAGAGCAACGTGTGCTACCCCGCTGCGTGATGCTCGACGACGTGACGCCCAATCCGAGCGGAGAGCGGCCCTGCTGGTGGGTGGCGCACGAACCGGTGTATTGCCAGCCGTGGCACTCGAGCGGCCTGTCACCACGCGTGGAGCGACGCCAGTATCAGGTGTCCGGCGTCTACGAGCTCTGGCGCTGCGTCGCGGCCGGGTGCGACTGAAGTCGCCGCGCACTCACCACCGCCGAAGCCCAGCTACCCGCAGACCGCCTCGTCGACGTCGCCGCAGGTGCGGTTCGCGCACACGAGCGGGCCCTGTGCAGCGGCGCGCGTCCGCGCGGCACGCCGCGCCCGCCTTCGGGTGGGCGATGCGCATGGCTAAGGATCGGCCCGCGCCGACCGGGCGTCAACGACCGGGCGCGGCGGAAGAGGAGCTGGAGCAGGCCAGGCCGCGCAATGGCGCGGCCGCGCTCAATCCCAGCGCGAGGTGACCGTGAGGTGCCACGACGAGAGCTGGCCGGCGTTGCCACCGCTCGAGTCGATCACGTTCAGCGTCCACGTCCCGTTCACCTGTTCGTCGCCCGAGAAGCCGAGGACCCCGCCGTCGATCTCGAGGTAGGTGTCCTCGTCGACCGACGGATCGGCGGTGGCGCCGTCGAAGAGCACGACCACGGTGCCGGCCGGGTTCTCGAGCGTGACGCGCAGCTGGCTGGCGCGCGCGTGCATGATCGTGGCGCGCACCTCGACGTCCATGTCGACGGTGGCCAGGCCGTACGCGGTCACGTGGCGCGTGAGCCCGGCGGCCGCGCCGTCGGGGATCGCGAACGGACCGGCGTCGTCGAAGCTGCCGCGCAGCCAGAACGGCAGGCACATGCCGGCGTCGCCGCGGGTGAGCCCGGCGCACACGAGCTGCGTGCCCGGGCAGGCCACGGTCGAGCTGCACGGCTGGCCCTCGCCGGTTGGGTTGCTCGTGGGCACGCACTTGCCATGGCCGCCGGTCATCCCGAGGCAGGTCAGCCCGGTCGCGCAGGCGTCGAACGCGGCGCAGTCTTGACCCTGCTGCACGCCGCCGGGGGCGGCGAGGAAGCTGCACTCGAGCAGGTCGCCATCGTGGATCGACGCGGCGAGATCCACCGTGCGGCTCCAGAAGACCGCGCCGTAGCTGTTGTCGCCGGCGCCGTACTCGAAGGCGATGAAGTCGTTGCCGGTCGGCACGTGGCGGACCTCGGTCAGGTTGATCTCGTTGCTGTCGGCGGCCTCGAAGGCCTCCTCGGCGGTGGTGACGTCAGTGTGCGAGGACTGGTGCAGCGCGATCACGACCTGCTGCCGCTCGAGCTGCGACAGCGTCTGCGCCGAGGTGAGCCGCGCCGAGCGCATCGGCTGGAAGGCCGGATCGTTGCGGAAGTCATTGTAGGTGTCACCCAGCAGGCACTCGCTGACCGGCACGGCGCCGCAACCGTCGCCATCGCAGTCGATGGTGACGCCGAACGAGCCGCGCGTAGACGCGGCGTAGCCCTTGACCAGCACGCGGTAGTGCCCGGCACCCAGCGAGCGGACGACCGACGACCACAGCGCGCCGTTCGCGTCGTCGTTGCGCGCGATCCACGAGCCCCAGCCGCGATCGCTCTCGCGGTAGAGGTACATCACGGTGTCGACCTCGTCGGCGTCGGCGTCAGCGGGCGGCGCCCCGGTGAAGAGGTGCACGTCGGCGGGACCCGCGAGCGAGAAGTCCCAGACGTGGTGGAGCTCCTTCTTGGTGAGCTTGCCGGCCTGGCTGGCGAGCGCGCCGAAGCCGATCACGCCGTGGTCGGTGGGTTTCTGGAACGAGTCGAGCTTGCCGTCCAGCGGCAGCCCTTCCTCGGCGGCAGCAGCCTTGCCGGGCGGCTCGGCGGCGCAGCCTGCGGCCAGCGAGAGCAGGAGAAGAGTGGGGACGAGAACGTCGCGTGCGGTCGGAGACATGGCCGGGCGAACGAGAGCAACCCGCGTGCCGCTCTTCGCCTAGTGATCTCAGCTACTTCCGAGCACCGCACCTGTCGCTTTCGGAGTCACCGGCCAATGCGGTCGCCAGCTGAGCTCCCTGCGCTCAGCCGTCGTCGACGGGGACGCGCACCGCCACGACGGTCAGCTCGTGGTGACGACCGGCGCGCGTCAGCTCGATGACGTCGCCGACAGCGCGGCCGAGCAGCGCGCGGCCCACGGGCGACTCGGCGGTGATGAAGCCGGAGGCCGCGTCGACCTCGTCGTGGCCGACCAGCGTGTAGCTCCGCGGCTGGCCGTCCTCGTCCTCGAGATCGATCTCGCAGCCGAAGCCGGCGCCGCCCTGCACGCGCGTCGGCGCGATGACCTCGATCGTGGCCAGGATGCGGTCCAGCCAGGCCACGCGCACGCGCGCTGCCTCGTCCTGGTCAGCGATGGCCGCCAGGCGCGCCCGCTCGGCGGCGAGCTGACGCTGGCCGCGTGGCGTGATCGGCTGCAGCTTGGCCGCGCGCATGGGCACGAGCGGCGGCATGGGGGCTGCAGAGTCCTCGGGTAGAAAGGCCTTCGACACGCTGCAAGCATGGACCCGGATGCGGCAGACGCCAACACCGCGCCGGGCTTCACGCCGCCGACGAGCCTCCGGTTGCTTCGTCGCCCGCCGCGACGCAGCCCGCCGCCACCGCGCTGGGCTGGATCACCGTGCACGTCGGCGCGGCCGCCTTCTGGTACGGCGCTCGACTCCGACGAGGCCGGCACCACCTTGCTGATCGGAGCCGGGGTCACGTTCCTGGGCGGGCTCATCGTGGACCTCTTCATGGACACCCGCCGGCCCGGCGTGACCCGATGAGGAGCACTGGTGCAGGCGATCGACTTCATGGTCGAGGCGCACGTGCGCGACGGGCGACGCCGTCACTGCTGCAAGGGCGCTGACTCGACGTCGTCGACCCCGCCATCGTCCGCCGCCGCGGCGCGGACGTGATCCTGGCCGAAGAGTGAGGTGACCGTGGCCGACTTGGGCGGCCGGCCACGCTTGCGCGGCGCGGCCGGGGCCACGGCGGTCGGGCTCGAAGGCGGCGCCGCCGCGATGCCGCGCAGCGCCACCGACGCGAGCCGCGCGAGCAGCTCGGGCGCGTCCTGCGCGTAGACGCGCGCGTAGGCGAGCGCGCGCTGGCCCTTCTGCAGCGCGTCCTCCTGCGTGACCGCGAGCTGCGCGCGCGCGGCCTCGAGCTCGGCCTCGCAGCGGCGGACCTCGCAGGCCGCGGCGTGCACACGCTCGGCCGCAGCGTCGAGCACCTTGGCATCGAGGCCGGGGAACTGGACCGCCTTCAGCTCGTCGTGGAAGAGCGCGATGAGGCCCTCGAGGCCGGTGGTGGCGGGCGTGGGCGACGGGATCAGGTCATTTTGGGCGTCGTTCATGCCTATACCTGAACATAAGATCAGTCTCCTGCGCAAGCTCTTCGCGCACCTCGCGCGCGACGACCACGGCGTGCGCGGCTCGTCGTCCTTCTGGAAGTGGAGCAGCGTGCGCACGTCGTCCGCCTCGATCTCGAGCACCTGGTCGTGGCCGCGGCGCGCGAGGACAAGATCGATCTCGTCGTCGTGCGCACGCACGGCCGCACCGGGCTTGAGCACGCGGTACTCGGCTCGGTGGCCGAGCGCGTCGTCAAGCACGCGCACTGCCCGGTCCTGGTGGTCCGGCCGACCGCCTGGTGAGCGGCCGCGGCCTGCGAGCTCAGGATGCGAGCGGCCGGGAGCCTGGCTACAAATCGGGGCATGTGCCGGGACATTCGCATGCTGTTCAACTTCCAGCCGCCTGCCACCGAGGAGGA
>JBKJOI010000514.1:0-11658 GCA_046595695.1 Haliangiales bacterium
CCCGCTCGCCTACGCCCCGCTCGCCTACGCCCCGCTCGCCTACGCCCCGCTCGCCTACGCCCCGCTCGCCTACGCCCCGGACTACTTCGGCCCGATCTTGACGGTGCCTCCCACCGGCACCATCACGATTCGCTTCTCCGACACGCCGGTCTTCGGGTCGACGACAACGACGGTCTGCCTTCCGTCGCGCAGGGCCAGCTTCCTTACCTGCTTCCGCCCCTGCTGGAGCACGAGGTCCGCCTCCGTCTCGACCACGCCCAGCTTGACCTCGCGGACGACGTCCTTGTCCTTCATCTCGATCTCGATGGTCTCGTCGAGGAGCGGCTTCGTGCCGCTCAGCCGCACCTTGTGCTTGCCCTTCGGCACGGCGCAATCGAGCAACGGCGCCGGGCGATCGCTGCACGCAGGGACGCCCACGACGGTGATGCTCACATCGGGCAGCGTCGCGCTGACGCTCAGGCCACCTCCGGCGACCAGCTTGCCGCCGATCTTCTGGCCGCGCGTGCCGGGCTCGAGCGTGACGTCCTGCGAGAGCGGCTGGTAGCCGTCGAGCTTGAGCGTGAAGGTGTACTTCTTGCCCGCCTGCACGAGCAGCTCGGGCACCGGCGTGGTCACGCCCGCGAGCAGCTCGCCGTTCTGCAGCACGCGCGCGCCGGGCGGCTCGCTGTCGAGGCGCACCGCGGCGAAGTCGGGCGACATGGGCAGCGCCCACTGCACGCTGGTGTCGCGCCCCGGCCCCGGCGCCTTCACCTTGCGCACGACGTCGGCGTAGCCGGTGCGTCGCAGCGTCACCTCGTGCTCGCTGTTCGCGGGCAGGTCGTTCAGCGAGAGCGGCGTGACCCCGCGCTCCTGGCCGCCGACGAGCACCGACGCGCCCTGCGGATCGCTGTCGATGGAGACCACCGACTGCCGCGGCACCAGCTTCATGTCGACGGGGACGATGGTCTTGCCCGGCTCGGCGATGATCTCGGCTGGCTCGTAGCCGTCGAGGCGCGCGGTGATCTTGTAGTTCTTGCCGAGCAGCAGGTCGTCGACCTCGAGTGGCTTCTCCTCCGACGAACCGATGGCGCGCCCGTCGATCTCGATGAGCGCGCCCGGTGGCGTGGTCGTGATGGCGATGGCGCCGGTGCTGGTCACGAAGCGCGGGTAAGCCACGATGCCGATGAGCGCGAGCAGCAGCATGATCGCCGCGCCCAGGGCCCAGGTCACGCCGCGCGACGTCGCGCCCACCGCGATCGTGGGGTCGCCCACGGTGGCCGCGCGCCCGGCGCCGAGCAGCTTGGACGGCCCGCCCGCCACCAGCCGCCCCGACGAGTCGATGCGCTCGTAGAAGATGCCGAAATGCTTCAGCTGCACCTTGGGCGCGGTCAGGTCGAAGGTGCACATGACCTCCGTCGCCACGCCCGGGAAGATGTTCACCACGAACTGCGTCGCGGCGTTCGAGATGATGTAGAGCCCCAGGCCCGCGCCGCCCGCCTTGCGATCGATCTGCTGCTCGGCGTGCAGGCACTTGTCGAGGTACTTCACGATCACGTCGCCCTTGAGCGCGCCGAAGCTGTCGCGCACGGTCAGCGCGAACAGATCGCCCTCACAGGCGTACTGCACGACCGCCTTTTGCTCCATGCGCAGCGAGATGCGCGTCTTGGTCGGCACGTCGGCGAACATCTGCTTGCCGGCAGCGTCGACCGGCGCGTCGTAGAGCGCGTTCATCAGCAACTCGTCGAGCACCTGCTCGATCGACTCGCGGTACTTGCGGCGCACGCCGATCGCCGTCGCGAAGTCAGAAACCGCTGAGATAACAACGGATTTCTCCTGGTAGTCACCCACCAGCGTGGAGTAGATCTTGACGCCCCAGGGCATGGTCTTCTCGAGCCCGAAGACGTCGCCGTAGAGCAGGCGCGTCGCGGTCGCGGAGAGCGTCGCGGGCTTGAGATCGTCGGCGACCAGCACCGAGGAGACCCGGCCCGACTTCATGACGTCCACGATCTGCTCGATCGACGAGTGATCGACGACCGCGATGAGCCCGGCGTCCTTGCGCAGCCGGGCGTTCACCTGCGAGACCAGGGAGGTCGAACCCGCGGGCACGTGGATCACGACCAGATCCGCGTTGATCTCGCCCTTGGCCAGATCGTCCAGCGCTGCCGCCGTCTCGACCGTGCCGCCGGCGGCCATGAGACCTGCCGCCAGCTTCCTCGAGAACGCCTTGTCCGCGGCGATCGCCACGATGCGCTTGGACAGCATTGGTGAAGGATCTTACCGTTCGTGACGAGCCAGGTCAAAAAAGAGCAGGGAAATCAACGCAAAGGCCCAAGGGTCAGTGCGCCACCACCGCGTTGTAGGCGGCGTTGTCGACCCGGTAGTACTCCCACGATCGGTTGAACGTGAGCGCGCCGAACAGGTTGATCAGCACCGCCACCACGATGAGCACGCGGAACGTCCGCGTCAGCGGCCGCGCACCGACGGCGAGCAGCAGCGCCAGCAGCACCATGTAGTCCAGGCTGAAGCGGTAGCCGAACTGCACCCAGCCCGAGTTCTGATACAGCAGCGTGAACGCAGCCACGATGCCCACGCATATCCACAGCGGCCGGTGCAGCGCGTTGCGCTCGCGCGGCCACAGCAGGTAGAAGAGCGCCGGCGTGGTGAACCACATGGCCAGCCCGTGGCCGCTGATCGACACGTGCGGCGCGCGCGGCGTCAGATCGGGCAGCAGCGTGAACGCGACCGCCAGGTTGCGTCCCAGGTAGTGCAGGTTGAACAGACCGTAGCGCTCGATCTGCGCCTGTTGCCGGACCGCCAGGTAGCTGTGGCCGAACTCGGTGGGCTCGCCGAAGCGCACGTAGTTATACCAGGCGGCGAGCAGGCCGAACGCGAGCACCGGCGCGGCGAAGAGCGCGAGCGTGCGCAGGAGCACCGGCAGGCGCGTGATGCCCGCGGCGTCGACCGGCCGCATCCGCCAGGCCTCGAAGAGGAAGAGCGGGAACATGAACAGCATGGGCGTTCGCGTGAAGCCGGCGGCGGCGAGCGCCAGGCCCGCGAGCAGCGGGTGGCGCGCCTGGACCGCGAACAGCGCGTACAGCGTCGCGAACAGCACGCCGACCACATGCGCGGTGAACCACACCCGGCCCTGCACCGCGCTGAAGAAGAACACCGTGCCGAACGCGAGCAGGCCGGCCAGCCACAGCTCCTCGACCGGCGTGCGCGCCGACAGCCCGGCCGCGCGCACCCGGCGCAAGAGCAGCAGGAACAGCGCCGGCACCGCCGCGGCGCACACGATCGTGAACCACACGTCGTTGGCGCGCGTGCCCGCGATCGCCACCTGCGGCAGCATGAGCACCGACGGGAACGGCGGGAACGAGTTGTAGAACTGGGTCCGCACGGTGCGCTGCACGCGCGCGAGCGGGACCTCCTCGCCGCCCGCGATCAGGAAGGTGCCGCGCGACGCGATGCGCCGGCCGCGCACGCTGCGGCCGTCGTCGAGTAAGGCCTCCTCGACCTTCGCGGGATCGTCGGCGCCGCTGGGCCAGCTTTGGATGTCGACGCGGCCGCCCAACCACGCCGCCGCCTGCGCGACGAAGTGGGTGTCGTGCGACGGCTGTTTCAGGCGCGAGCCGGAGACGAGCGCGAACGCCGCGAGCGCGACCACGAAGACCACGAGCGGCACGTGCCGGTGGCCGAGGAGCTCTTTCACTTGGGGCACCCGGCGGGCAGGGGCCCGCGCCGTTCGTAGACGCTGACCAGCGGCACGCCGTCGAGCGTGAGCACGCGTTTGGGCTGTCCGTGGCCGTAGGCGCCCCAGATCAGGTAGTCGTACTTGTTGAAGTGCAGCTCGTGCACGACCAGCGCGAGGTTCGAGCAGCGCATCCCGGGCAGCTCGCGCGCGGTGTAGCGCAGGTCGCGGCGGAGCAGGTGGTCGCGCAGGGACATGTTGAAGGCGCTCTCGCTCAGGTCGTGCGGGTAGATGCGCGTGCCCTCGGGCAGCGTGGCGTTCCACCAGGCGAACAGGCCGCGCGGCGCGTAGCCCCAGAACTGCCGGTTCATGCCCAGATCGGCGCCGCCGGGCGCGCCGCCGGCGAGCGCGTTGTAATGCGACAGCCCGTACGGGTGCGAGCGCACCGTCTCGGCGAGCGCGGGCGCGGCGGCCACGATCACGAGGCCGGCGAGCACCGCCGCACGCGCGCTGCGGCGCGCCGGCCCGCCGAGGGGCAGCTCGGCGAAGAGCCCACGCGCCAGCGCCTGCACCGTCACGCCGGCGACGAGCGCGAGCACCGGCATGGTCGCGAGCCAGTGCTTGGTCTCGCCGAAGATGGGCGCCTGCCCGGTCAGGAACGGCAGTAGCGGCACCAGCCCGCTCACCAGCAGCAGGAACCTGGTCGAGCGCGGCTCCAGCAGCGACGGCGCGGCGCCCGCGTGCGCGGCGCGCCGCTCGGCCAGCGCCTCACGCGTGAGCAGGTGCACGCCGGCAGCGGCGAGCGCGAGCAGGATCACCGGCGCGGTCGTCACCAGCATGCCGAGCGGCTCGTGCCACGGGAACGGTGGGTGGTTGTAGTTCGTGCCCCAGTACTCGAAGTTGTAGTGGACGTGGTTGGCGTGGAAGCCGAGGTACGTCTTGAAGTGCAGGACGGTGTCGTGCCAGAGGTACGGCCACAGCGCGAGCAGCACGAGCGGCCCGACCGTGACCATGGCGACGATCGGCCACGGCCGCGGCCACGCGGGCAGCGCGTGGCGCTCCTCGCGCGTGGTCGCGCGCCGGCGCGCCAGCACGTGCCGCAAGGACAGCCACGCGTAGTGCGCGCCCAGCGCGAAGGGCAGGAAGAACGACTGCAGCTTGGTGGCCAGGAACAGGCCATAGAGCAGGCCCACGCCCAGCGCCGCGCGCAGCGGCCGCGGCGAGGCCAGCGCGCGCCAGTACGCCGCCGTGCACGCGAACCAGAAGAACGCCGCCGGCAGATCGAACGCCGCGGTCTGCGCGTGGAAGAACGCGCGCGGCTGCGCCACCGTGAGCAGCGCCGCGGCCAGCGCGCCGGCGCGCCCGGCGGCCGAGGGCGTGCGCGCGTCGACCAGGTTGCGCGTGGCCAGCGCGTCTACGAAGAACAGGTACACGAACGCCGCGAGCAGGCCGAAGAACAGCATGGTCGGCAGGCGGAACGCGGTCGCCTCGGACATCCAGGCCAGCGAGGTCTGCTTGCCGCTCGGCCGCGCGAAGCCCGGGTGCAGCCCCTGCAGCGCGGGGTCGACGTCGGCGAAGAGGCGCCAGGACAGGCCGAACAGCGTCTTCATGAGCGGCGGGTGCTCGCTGTTGCAGGAGCCGCCGCAGGAGAAGTACGGGCTCACGGTCTTGGCCGACAGCGGACGCTCGAGCTGCCCGCGTACCAGGCGCTCGTAGTAGGCGACGTAGCGCTCGCCCGCCTCCATGTAGACGGCCTCGTCGCGGTGCACGCCCTGGCTCGGCGCGGCCGCGCAGGTGACCGCCGAGACCAGGACGAAGAGGGCGAGCGCGATCAGGCGATCGACGCGGCGCGGGCGCCCGCTGGGATCGAACATCATCGCGGGCGCTCCTCGACGACGTTGCGGCCCTCGGCGGCGAGGCAGACCTCGAGGCGCGCCTGCTTCGGATCGCCGCGCCCGGGATCGACCGCGACCTCGAAGCTGACGTCGTGCGCGCCCGGCGTGGTCACGACGGGCGGCAGCGCCAGCCAGCCCGAGTCGTTGCCGATGGACGCGCTCGCGACCTCGTGGCCGTCGACCAGCACGCGCACGCGCGCGTAGGCGCGGTTCTCCTTGCGCGCCCAGACGTCGGCGAGGCCGGCGTACACGGCCAGCTGGTTGCCGAGCGTGACGCCGCGCAGCTCGCGCTTGCCCATGACGCGCAGGCAGCGGTGCGGCGCGTGCGCGACCTCGAGGATCTCGCCGCTCTGGTGGGCGCGCCAGGTCACCGTGGCGGGCGCCTGCTCGAAGCGGCTCACCCGCACCGGACCGAAGTCGCGCGTGAGCACGGCCGCGCCCATGCTGCGCGTCTCGGGTGCGCGCGCGCCGCGGACGGAGACCTCCCAGACGCGCGCGTAGCTGGCGGCGTCCATGCGGCCGAGATCGTCGAGGGTGAGCTTGTCGCCGAGCCACTGGCGGCCGACCGGATCGATCCACGCGGGCGCGAAGACGATCAGATCCTGGCCCGGGCGATGCTCGGCCGAGACAAAGGCGGCGGCCGCCTGCCAGTCGGCGTCCGCGGGGGCGGCGGCCTTCACCCGCGCGAGCGTGAGGATCTCCCAGGCAGCCAGGAGCACGAGCAGCGCGGTCGTCACCAGGGCAGGGCGGGCGCGCACGCGCCGGACGAGATCGTTCACGACGGCTGAACCTAACATTAGTTCGTCGGGGGCGGCGCGGGCGGCGCGGGCGCCGCGGGCGCCGCGGGCGCGGGGCGCCGGTAGATCACGCCCGGCGCGGTCGGCTTGCCCGAGAACACGCGCGGGCTGGCGTCGCCGGGCAACCGCTCGCTCAGCCGGTAGACGCCGCCGAGCCCCGGGTAGTCGCCCAGCGACTCGCCGTGGTCGAGCACGACGGCGGCGAAGCGACCGGTGCGCGCGGCGTCTTCGAGCCCGGCGATGCGGCGCGCGGCAGCGGGCAGCTCGGGCCCGCGCCGCAGGCACGGCAAGAGCACGCTCGTCGCGGCCGACGGGGCGCCCTTGCGGCCCGGGCGCGCGCGCAGCGTGATCGAGCGCGGCACCACCTGGCAGGGCAGCTCGTAGGTCACGTCCTTCACGCCGATGCGGTGGGCGAACGTGGCGCGCTTGCCGGCGAGCCGCGGGTACCACGGGTGCGAGGGGAAGAACACGTCGCCGTCGATCGCGACCAGGCGCGCCACCAGCCGGTCGCCCGCGGCGCGATCCTTCGCGGTCGGCACGAACGCCTTCACGCTCGCGCTCACGCTCCAGATCTGCGGCCTGCCCGCGCGCGCGTCGCGGTCACCGACGTTGGCCGACCAGCGCGGATCCCAGCGTGCCGCGAGCAGCTGGCCGCCCAGCAGCACCAGCACGAGCGCCGCCGCCACCTGGGCCGCGCGCGCTTCGGATCGCGCTGGCCAGGGCAGCTCGGCGATCGCCGCCGCCATCGGCACCACCGCGGCGCCCGCCGCGATCGCGCCCAGCGCCATCGCGGGGATGAACGCGTTGAAGACGGCCCACTGCGTCGACCAGCCGATCGCGCCGATCACCGTGCCGCAGGCGAACATCCACGCCCAGTACAGGAAGCCCGCGCCGCCCGCGGGCAGCCGCCGGTACGCCGAGGCGTAGATCGCGACCACGGCCAGGCCCAGCGCGACCAGCGCCGACAGCACCGGGAAGTGCCCGAGGATGTGCCCGAACGACTCCCAGAAGCGCGGCATGTGCGTGTCGTGGTTCTGGTGCACCTGGAAGGTGTAGACCCACGACCAGCCGCCGGTGGCGCGGCTGAGCAGCGCCGAGCCGCCCAGGCCGATCGCGCCGGCGACCGCGACGAACAGCGGCACGGCGCGCCAGTTCATCAGCACCAGCGCGGCGCCGCCCGCGGCGACGAACAGCACGCCGGTCTGCTTGGCAAAGAAGGACAGCGCCAGGATCGCCGCGGCGGCGGCCACGCGCGCGTGCAGGAAGCCACGGCCGCGCGTGCTCGACAACGGCGCCCACGCCCGCAGCGCCAGCAGGCCGCCCACGCCCATGGCCAGGAACAGCGAGTCGCCGCGCACGAGATCGTAGAAGCACTCGACCCACGGGAAGCACGCGGCGAACAGCCCGAGGGCGCACGCGGCGCCCACGCGCGCCGGCCCGCGCAGCCCGAGCGCCGCGGCCGTTGCCCCGCGCGAGCCCCCGGCCGCCCCCGCCTCGCGCGTCACCGCGCGCGCCGCGAACGCCAGCACCAGCACGGTCGACACGATCGAGATCGCGCGCCCCAGCTGGTACGTCAGCCCGAAGATCTGGCCCAGCCCGGCGAGCAGCGCGGGGTAGAGCGGCGTGTACAGGTATGGGATGAACTCCACCGACGGCGCCCGGTAGATCGAACGACCTTCGGCGAGCTGGAGCGCGTGCGTGAGCATGCCGCCTTCCATCCACTCGAGGTCGTAGGGGTAGACGTAGCGGCGCGCGAACGCGACCGCGAGCAACACCAGCTGCGCCAGCGCCGGCAGCGCGAGCAGGCCCCACAGCCACGAGCGGCGCGGGCGCAGCCCTTCGAGCCGGTACCAGGGCAGCTGCATCGTCAGCGGACGACGCGCAACGTGCCGAGTCGCACGCGGTTCTGGCCCGCGTCGCGCTCGCCCGCGCCGCTGAGCGCGAGGTTGCCTTTGCGGGGCTGCCACAGGCCGACGAAGATCGTGTAGTCGCCCGTGCGCGCGCCGGCCGGCACGGTCACGGTGCGCTCGTCGACGACGAACTGGCCCTTTTTCCAGCGCGAGAACGGGTACGCGCCATCGACGGGCACGTGGTCGTCCATGAAGCGGGTCGGGCCCTCCAGGTGCACGAACAGCCGCCAGTCGCCGTCGAGCGCGCCGAGCGCCTCGAAGTAATAGCGCACGTCGAACGTATCGCCGGCGCGCACCTCGGTGACCGGCAGGTCGTAGCCGAGCAGGCGCACCTTGCCGCCGAAGTCGGCGCGCGCGGCCACCGCGGGCGCGGGCGCCTGGCGCGGCAGCGCGCGGCTCAGCTTCTCGGCGGCGCCGGGCGGGAACTGCGACGCATCGATCCAGGCGAGCAGGCGCTCGCGCAGCGTGCGCGCCGACGTGTCGCCGGCCGCGGCGCCCGAGACGTCGCGGGTCTCGCCGGCGTCCTTGCCGAGATCGTAGAGCTCCCAGGTGTTGTCGGGGACCATGTTGTAGAGCAGGTGCCAGCGCTTCGACGCGACCGCGCGGCGCTCGGTCGGGCCCTCGAAGCTGACCTCCTGGTAGACGTCGCGATCGGCGTCGGGATCGTGGCCCGGCAGCCCGGCGAGCTCGCCGACCAGCGAGCGGCCGAGCATGGCGGCGTCGGCGGGCGCGCCGGCCAGGTTGGCGAGCGTGGGCAGGAGATCGACGTGGCCGACCGGCATGGTCACCCGCCGCGGCGCCACGCCGGGCACGCGCACGATGAACGGCACCTTGGTCTGCGCCGCGTACAGGTGGTAGCCGTGGAAGTCGATCTTGCGCTCGCCGAAGCCCTCGCCGTGATCGCCGGTGATCACGAAGATGGTCTTGCCCCACAGCCCGCGCTGCTTCAGCTCGGCGACGACGCGGCCGATCTGATCGTCGGTGAAGCGGATCTCGTGGTCGTAGAGATCAGTCGGCGAGGCGCCGAAGTCCTGGGTGCCCGCGTGGCGCTCGTACTGGAAGTGCGGATCGTAGTAGTGCACCCACAGGAAGAAGCGCTGCCCCGCGTTCGCGCCGATGTACGCGATCGCCTTGTCCGATTGCTCGCGCGCCGAGGTGCCGCTCGTCGACGCCGGGTCGCGGCCCTGGTGCAGGCGCGCGTTGTCGTTGTCGTAGACGTCGAAGCCCTGGTCCATGCGGCGGGCGCGATCGAAGTAGTGGTAGTTCAGGAACGCGGCGGTGGCGAAGCCGGCTCCCTTTAGTACTTCGGCGATGGTGTCATTCTCCGGGCGCAGGCCGGGCCACCAGCTCTGCGGCGTGTGCGCGGCCGGATCCCACAGCACCTGCGACGGGTAACGCCCGGTCAGGATCGCCGGTATCGAGTAGCGCGTCGACGGCGCGTGCGCCCAGCCGTTCACGAACAGCGCGCCCTCGGCGGCGATGGCGTCGAGCGTGGGCGTGGTCGGGCGCGCGTAGCCGTAGGCGCCGACGTGATCGGCGCGCAGGGTGTCGATGGTGATCAGGACGACGTTCGTATCCGCGGGGATGCCCGCGGGCAGCGCGACGAAGCGCGCGTCGTCGGGCGCGCGCTGCAGTCGCAGGTCGCCGCCCATGCAGTTCTGATCGACGCCGTCGTCGGGCGCGTCGAACGCGCCCGGGTGAACGCCGCGGTCGAGATCGTTGCAGTCGCCGCCGCCGAAGAGCGGCGAGTAGCCGTCCGAGTCGAGGTCGACGGCGCGGCGCAGCGCGGTCGCGATGGGCCCGGACAGCCCGGTGTAGGCGTTGGCGGCCTTGCGCGGCCCGTCGGCGGCGCCGAGCGCGAGCGCAGCGAGCAGGAGGCCGAGGAGAAGAACGGGCGCGGCGGCCAGGCGTGCCGCGCGTGGCAGCCGCGCCACGCGCGCCTCGAGTCGTCCCGCGAGCGGCCACGCCGCCGCCGCCGGCACCAGCAGCGCGACCACGAACGGACGCAGCACGAGCTGATCGAGCGACAGCTGCTTGCAGAACGCCGCATACGCGACCAGCGCGCCGAGCGCGACCAGCGCCCCGCCCGCGAGCACCGGCGCCAGGTAGTGCGACGCGGCAGTGAGCACGCGCCCGCGCAGCACGCGCTGGAGCAATCGCTCGACCGCGCCGCCGAGCGCCAGGGTCCCGACCAGCGCCAGGCCGAGCGCCGCGAGCGTGGCCAGCATGGTCACCGCGACCACCAGCCCCTTGTGCTTGCGCGTCGAGATGGTCACGAAGCCGATGCGGTAGGCGAGCGCGAGCGCGGCGCCCAGCACGGGCAGCCCGGCGATCACCAGCGACAGCCCGATGAGCGCCTCGCGCGGGTCGCGCGCCCGGAACGCGTCGTGCTGCGTGCGCGAGTGCGCGAGCAGCTCGCCGAGTACCGTCCAGCGCACCAGCGCGGCGCCCGCCGCGACCCCGGCCGCGACCACGACGGCCGCGGCCACCGCCAGCAGCAGGCCCGCGAACAGCGCCGCGTGCAGCTTGCCGCCCGCGCCGGGCACGAATTGCGCCAGCCGAGCCCACGCCGTGCAGCCGTCGCCCATGCCGACCACCAGGCCGGCCAGGGCACCCGCGAACAGCGCGCGTCGCATCATCGGAGGCGAAGACTACTTGAGGCGCGCGGGGCAAGCGAGCGCGAGATGCGCCGCTTCACCGTCTGGTCCGGTGACGTACGGAAGCTGCCCTCGCGGACAAGTCGGGTTCCCGGGCCTTAGGCCCGGCCGTCTAATCGCAGGTCTGGTAGGCCTCGCAGATCCGCCCGCCGGGGCCGGTCACACAAATGTTCGACACGCACTGCTCGCTGCTCGTGCAGGTGGCGCCGATGGCCAGCGGATCCGCGCAGGTGCCGGCCGCCATGTTGTCCAGCTCGGCGGTGCAGTGCAGGCCCTCGGCGCAGCTGTACGGTTTGCATGCTTCACCCTTGCCCGGAGGCTCGCTGCAGGAGTCTGCCTGGCAGATGAGCGGACTCTCGCAGCTCCCCGACGACGCGCACGAGGCGCCCACCTCGGAGGGCAGCTCTCGGCAGGTGCCGAGCATGCCAGCCTGCGGCTGATCGCAGTAGAGACCGTTGCCGCGGCAGTTGCCGTCGCACTGCTTGCCCACCTGGTCGGTGGCCGCGCAGAAGCCGCTGCCGGTGAGGTTGTCCCCGACGCAGAGCAGCGGCTCGGCGCACTGCTGGTCGCCGGGCGTACCCGCGCACGGCATGCCGGCGGTCTTGTCGGGCGTGCAGGTCGCACCGCTGCCGGCGGGACAGTAGTTCTCGCGGTCGCAGCCGCTGCTGTCGACGCACGGGGTGTTCACGTCGCCGGAGACGCAGACGCTGGTGCCACCGACCACCGCACAGC
>JBKJOI010000974.1:0-19284 GCA_046595695.1 Haliangiales bacterium
GCTGCTCGGTGGGCGTCACGTAGTGCGACGCCGGGAAGATGGTCGTGAACTCGATCTTGCGCTTCACCTTGCCGCGCAGCGGGTCGATCTCGGCGATGTCGTCGACCGTGTCGCCGAAGTACGCCACGCGGATCGCCACGGCCTCCTCGTAGGCGGGGAAGATCTCGACCACGTCGCCGCGCACCCGGAACGTGCCGCGGTGAAAGTCGACGTCGTTGCGCTCGTACTGCATCTCGACCAGCTTGCGCAGCACGACCTCGCGGCGCAGCTCCTCGCCGCGCTCGAGCGCGAGCGTCATGCTGAAGTACGCCTCCTTCGCGCCGATGCCGTAGATGCACGAGACCGAGGCGACGATGATGACGTCGCGGCGCGAGAGCAGCGCGAAGGTCGCCGCGTGCCGCATGCGGTCGATCTCCTCGTTGATCATCGAGTCCTTCTCGATGTACGTGTCCGAGGACGGCACGTAGGCCTCGGGCTGGTAGTAGTCGTAGTACGAGACGAAGTAGTGCACCGCGTTCTGGGGGAACAGCTCCTTGAACTCGCCGTAGAGCTGCGCCGCCAGCGTCTTGTTGTGCGCGATGATCAGCGTCGGCCGGTTGATCTCGTGGATCACGTTGGCGATGGAGAAGGTCTTGCCCGAGCCGGTGATGCCGAGCAGGACCTGGGCCGGCTCCTTGCGCGCGATGCCGGCCAGCATCTCGGCGATGGCCTTGGGCTGGTCGCCCATCGGCTTCATCTGGGACTCGAGCTGAAATCGGGTGGACGTCTTGTCGTGCTTGGCCATAACTTAACGTCGCAAGCGTAACACGTCGCAAACGACACGCATGGCGACACGAAAGAGCCCCTCGGCATGAGCCTCCTCGACGACATCCTGCGGATGTTCGGCACCACCCGCACCCGCGTGCGCTGGCGCATGCAGCAGCTGAAGGACGCGGCGCAGCGCAAGCAGCGCAGCGTGACCCAGCCCTCGAAGACGCCGGCGTACGAGCATCAGCTCTGCCCGAGCTGCGGTCACCCGGCCTCGAAGGAAGAGAAGGTGTGCACCCGCTGCGGCAGCAAGCTGCGCGGCACCGCGGTGGGCCAGGCGAGCAAGGCGCTCGGGTGGCTGATCCCCGAGGGTCTCCCGGTGGTCACGATGGTGTTCCTGGCCGCGTGCGTGGGGCTGTACGTGATCAGCCTGAAGGCCTCGTACGACGCGTCGATCGACATGTCGGGTACGTCGCCGACGACCGAGACGTTGCTGCGTTACGGCGCGAACCATCCGGCCTTCACGATCTGGCGCGAGCAGTGGTGGCGCGTGGTCACCGCCACCTTCCTGCACGGGAGCATCGGGCACATCGCCATGAATGCGTTCGCGATGTGGGTCGCGGGCAACGTGATCGAGGAGCGCTTCGGCGCGGCGCGTACGGCCGTAATGCTGTTCGTGACCGGCGTCGCCGGGCATGCCCTGTCGGTGTGGTGGAAGCTGCGCTACGACGCGCCGCCGTGGGGCGTGTCGATCGGCGCGTCGACCGCGGGCTTCGGCGAGATCGGCTTCGTGCTCGGGTACGTGCTCCGCCACCGGGGTAGCGGCACGGCCGAGCTGCGCGCGCGCTTCATCCCGTGGGCAATCTATGGCCTCATCATGACCTTCGCGTTCCCCAACATCGACAAGATGGGCCACATCGGCGGCATGCTGGCGGGCCTGGTGCTGGGGGTGCTCGTCGGCGACAAGCGCACGGCGCGGCGCATGCCCGGCGTGGTGTGGAACCTCGCGGCGGTGGCGGCCCTGATCGTGGTCGTGGCGTCGTTCGTGTACGCGGCCCAATTCCAGCTTCCGGAAGAGCTGCGGTGATCGCGGCTGCGGCCTTCGTGCCGCGCGGCTTCTACGGCGTCGTCTCGATCGACGGTTACGCCGAGGACACCGGGGAGGCCGCGGTGGCGCACGCCCGGGTGCTCGCGGCAAAGCTGCTGGCGGGGGGCGCGTCGGTGCTGCAGCTGCGCATGAAGCATGCTTCGGACGCGACGTTCCTGGCCGTGGCGCAGGCGCTGCGCGAGGTCACGAAAGCGGCGGGCGTGCCGTTCGTCGTCAACGATCGCCTCGATGTGGCGCTCGCGGTCCAGGCTGACGGGCTGCACCTCGGCCAGGAGGACCTGGCGCAGGTCTCGGCCTTCGCGGCTCGGCAGGCGGCGGCCGCGGTGGGGCGGTCGCTCGTGATCGGCGTCTCGACGCACTCCCCGGAGCAGGCGGAGCTGGCGGCGCGCGCGGGCGCCGACCACCTGGGCTTCGGGCCGGTCTACGCGACGTCCACCAAGGCGAACCCGGATCCGGTGCAGGGAGTGGCAGCGCTGGCCGAGGCGGTGCGGCGCGCGGCGCCGGTGCCGGTGGTCGCCATCGGCGGCATCACCGTGGCGCGAGCGGAAGAGGTCGCGGCGGCCGGTGCCGCGGCGGCGTGCGTGATCGCGGCGGTGAACTCAGCGGCCGACGTCGTTGCCGCCGCTCGTGCCGTTCGAGCCGCGTTCGCCGGGCGGGCGCGGAGCTGACGGCGGGGGCGGGGGCGGGGGCGGGGCTGACGGCGCGGCCGGGGCCGACGCCGGCAGCGCCGCGGCGGGACCGCGCACGGCGCGCTTGATCGCCGCGTAGACGACCAGCAGCCACGGGATTGCGCACACGACGCCGAGCACGAGCCAGCTCGGCCGCGACTCACGGATGCCGCGCACGATGAGCTGGTAAAGGACGATGGGCCCGCCGACCGCGGCGAGCAGGCCGAAGAGCAGCGTCGCGGCGAACATGGCGGGGCTGGCGGCGCGCCAGAACGCGTGCGCGCGGCGCGTGCCGGGATCGGGAAGGCTGGTGCCCGGCGGGCCCGGGCGGCGGGGTGGGACTGCGCTCACGGCCGGATCGTCACGTCGAGCAGACGTCCTTTTTCTTGGCGTTCTTCTTGAGATACTCGAGCTTGGCCTTGGCGTTCTTCACCAGCGTCGACTTGGGGTACTTCTGGACGAGCACGCCGAAGTAGGCGCGCGCGTCGACGCACCACTTCATGGCGACGGAGGCCTCGCCGGCGCGGAAGAGCGCGTCGTCGGCCATGTCGCCGTCGGGGAACGAGTCGATGACCTTCTGGAACTCGCCGATCGCCTTCTCGTAGGCCTTCTCGCGGAAGAAGATCTCGCCCAGGCCGTAGCGGGCGTCGTCGGCGCGCGCGTCCTGGGGGAAGCGCTTGAGGAACTCGGTGTACTCGCGGCGGGCGTCGGTGAGCTGTCCCGCCTCGAGCGCCGAGCGCGCGCGGGCGTAGAGGGTGTCCTTGTCGACCGGCGCAGGGCCGGTGCCGGTGCCGGCCGTGCCGCCGGTGCCCGGCTTGCCACCGTCGAGCGCCGCGAGCCGCTGCTCGGTGGCGGCCAGGCGGGCCTCGTGGTCTCCGCGCAGCTTGGCGTTCTCCGCCTTGAGCGCGTCGACCTCGGTGCGCAGGGCGTTGATCTCGCGCTGCTGGTCGGCGAGCTGGCCGGTCAGCTGCGACTGATCCTTGCCGAGCTTCTCGACCTCGGTGCCCACGTCGGCGCTGTTGCGCGCGAGCAGCTTGGTCGCCTGGTCGAGCGACTCGTCGAGCTTCTTGACCCGCTCGTCGACGGTCTCTTCCTGCTTGGCGACGCGCTGCTCGATCGAGGACACGTCTTTGCGCAGCACGTCGCCCTCGTGCTTCGTCGTGGCCCAGAAGCAGCCGGGCGCGAGCAGGAGCACCAGCGCTGCGGGGGTGAGGACGCGCGCTACTTCGGTGCGCGCTACTCCCACTTGAACTCCACGCGCCGGTCCTTCGACCAGCTGCTCTCGTCGGTGCCGGTGGCCTCGCCCTCGCCCTTGGGCACCTTGCGCAGGCGCGCCGGATCGATGCCGAGCCGGCCCAGGTAGGTGACGACCGACTGGGCGCGATCGTCCGACAGGCCGATGTTGTACTCGTCGGTGCCGCGGTTGTCGGTCATGCCGATCACCGAGACCGCGCGCGGCGTGGTCGACAGGCAGTCGGCGTTCTTCTGCAGCGCCGGCTTGGCCTCGTCGGGGATCGAGTACTGGTCGAGCGCGAAGTAGATCGGCTCGAGCGTGCACTTGGGCAGGTCGCCCGAGGCGTCGGCGGCGCCGCCCTTCGAGCAGACGCCCTTCACGCAGTCCTCGTCCTCGGCGCAGTCCTCGTCCTTCTTGCACTGGCCCTTGCGCAGGCAGGCGCCGTTCTGGCACTTGCCGCCCTCGCCGCACTCGGTGTCGGCGCTGCAGGCAACGCACGCGTTCTCCTTGCAGACCTGGCCGTTTTCGCAGTCGCCGTCGCCCGCGCACCAGCCCTCCTTGGGCTTGCAGGTGTTGTCGATGCAGCTCTGGCCCTCGCCGCAGTCAGCGTCGGCAATGCACTGCAGACACTGCTTGTTCACGCACTTCTCGCCCTCCTTGCAGTCCTTGTCACCGAGGCAAGAGGGGTAGGCGGCCTTCTTCGAGGGGCAGCCGGCCGCGAGGAGCGCCGTGGCGGCCAGGGTCACCGCCAGGATCAGCGTCGAGATTCGCGTTTTCATGGGGCGAATCTAGCGGTGCCGGCCGATCGGGGCAACTTGGAATGACCTGGAATGCAAGACCCCGTGTTAGCGTTTTTTCTATACATGGCGCGCTCGCGACTGCTCGTGATCGACGACGAGCCGAACATACTGACCACGCTGCGGCGGGCGCTGGAGCTCGAGGGCTTCGACGTCGAGGTCGCCGGCGCCGCGCGCATCGGCCTCGAGAAGCTGGCCGAGAAGGACTTCGACGTCGTCATGCTCGACGTGCAGATGCCCGAGATGGACGGGCTGACCGCGCTCAAGCAGATCCGCGAGAAGTACCCCGAGCTGCCCGTCATCATGATGTCGGGGCACGGCTCCATCGAGACCGCGGTGCAGGCCACCCAGCTGGGCGCGCGCGACTTCCTCGAGAAGCCGCTCGGCACCGAGAAGACGCTCATCACCATCAAGAACGCGCTGGTGATGAAGTCCCTGCGCGAGGAGAACGCGCGCCTCCTGAAGCAGGCGCGCGCCGACTTCGCCATGATCGGCACGGCCGTGCGCATGCGCGCGGTCTTCGAGAAGATCCGCAAGACTGCGCCGACCACCGGGCGCGTGCTCATCACTGGTGAGAACGGCACCGGCAAGGAGCTGGTCGCGCGTGCGATCCACGAGCACTCCAAGCGCAGCGACAAGCCGTTCATCAAGCTCAACTGCGCGGCCATCCCGCAGGAGCTCATCGAGAGCGAGCTGTTCGGCCACGAGAAGGGCGCGTTCACCGGCGCCACGCAGCAGCGGCGCGGCAAGTTCGAGCAGGGCGACGGCGGCACGCTCCTGCTCGACGAGATCGGCGACATGAACCTGAACGCGCAGGCGAAGGTCCTGCGCGTGCTGCAGGAGGGCGAGCTCGAGCGCGTCGGCGGCCACGAGACCATCAAGGTCGACGTGCGCGTGATCGCGGCGACCAACAAGGACCTCGCCGCCGAGATCAAGCTGGGCCGCTTCCGCGAGGACCTCTACTACCGCCTGAACGTGGTGCCCATCGAGGTGCCGCCGCTGCGCGAGCACAAGGAAGACATCCCCGCGCTGGTCGAGCACTTCCTCGAGCTCGCCTGCGAGGCGAACGACAAGAAGCGCAAGAAGATCGAGCCCGCGGCGATGACGCTGCTCATGCAGTACGACTGGCCGGGCAACGTGCGCGAGCTGAAGAACAGCATCGAGCGCCTGGTGATCCTGTCGGGCGACGCGCACGTGGTCGACTCGGCGGCCGTGCAGGACATGCTGCCGGCCGTGAAGGCCGTGAAGGCGAAGCACGCGCGCGGTGTGGCCTTCCGCGATCTCTCTGCGGCCGCCGAGCGCGACATCATCCTCGCCGCCCTCGAGGCGAACGCGAACCACATCGCCAACACCGCGCGCGAGCTGCAGCTCGAACGCTCGCACCTCTACAAGAAGATGAAGGCGCTCGGCATCCAGCACCGCGGCGGCACCGACTCCGAAGACGCTGACGACTGACCGGGGACAGGATCTACCCCCTCAACTAACCGGAATTGTTGGGCTCCTGGACGGTAACGCGAGACCCCATTTGTGACAATGGTCACACTGGCACGCGCTTGCAACTGGGGTCACACGTTTACCGTCAGAACCTCAATGATTCCAAGGGACTGGAACGTTGAGAGTGTCCCCGTTGTCCCCGTTGGCAAGTGTGCGAAATTATTGGAAGGCGCAGTAGACGGTGTTGAGGCAGACGCCTCCGCCGGTGCAGGCGGCCGCGCTGCAGCTCTCGTGGCAGAGCTTCGTCGAGTCGGCGGCCGGTTGGCAGGTCAGGCCGTCGGCGCAGAGGGCGTCGTCGACGCGGTCGCAGTTTGCGCCGATCTTGCCGTCGCGCCGCTCGGTGGCCGGGTAGATCGCGCGCGCGCGTACGGCGCTGCCGCGATCGTCGGGCAGGGCCATCGATTCGTCGGTCCAGCCGAGCAGGAAGCCGTCGTCGCCGAACGCCTGGATCGACGGCGCGAGCTGGTTGCCCTTGATGGTCGTGTTGGCGAAGTCCTCGTCACCGATGGGCATGCCGGTGGCGCGCAGGAGCCGGAAGCGGATGCCGCAGCTGACCTCGCCGTTCACGCCGTCGCCCTGGGCGTTGCAGTCGGCCCAGCCGACGCCGATCGCGCCGTCGGCGGGACGCACCGCGAGGGCGGGCGCGGCCAGGAAGTAGCCGGTCTCGAGCGTGATCGGAATCTCGGTCGACACCGGCGCGCCGTTGCCGGTGAAGCGACGCAGCCGGAGCGGCTGCTTCGCGAGCTCGGGGACCGTCGCGGAGAACACCTGCCACGCGACTACGAAGCCGTCCTCGGTCGCTGCGGCGCGCGGCGCAAACGTCGAGCCCGACGGGTACTGCGTGATCGGCGCGTCGGCGCCGGTCGCGGGCACGTGGTTGGCGCCGAAGACGCGCGCGAACACGTTGGTGGCGCCGCCGCCATCGGCGGTCCAGACGATCACGAAGCCGCCACCGGGTAGCCCCGCGCCGTGCGGCTGAGCCTGCGCGCCGCTGGTGACCGCCGAGACCGGGAAGTCGAGATCGTCGGCCGGGTCGTTGACGCCGTTCACGAGTGGCACGCCCGTCGCGCCGTAGAGTCGCGCCCGGATCTCGCGTCCGATCTGGGGCACCGGCCGCGCGCGCGCCCACACGACCACGTAGCTGCCGTCTTCGCGCCCGAATACCGTCACCTGCTCGTCGTCCTCGACGTCGAGCGACACGCCGATGTCGAAGGGCTCGAGGTGCTCACCAGCGGTGCTCAGGAGCGTGGCCTTGACGTCGCGCTCGCCGATCTCGTTGTCCGGCCGCGACAGCCAGGCGACCATGTAGCCACCGGCGCTCGCCGCGATCGAGGGTGACTCGGCGTACTCCGCCGCCTGGTTGACGATGAGGTCGCCGTCGTCCGAGGTGGTGCCATTCACCGCGGGCACCGCGGCGGCGCTGAAGCGGCGCGCAAGCGTATCGCAGCGCGCGAGCGGACAGTTGTTCTCGAAGGTCATGATGAACGAGCCGTCGGCGCCGACGGCGATCTGCCGACCCGCCTGCGGCTCGTCGAAGACCAGGAACTGCGAGTCGACGATCGCCTCGTTGACCACGAAGTCGTCGGGCTCGAGCACGAGGTCGACGTCGACCTGGCCGTCGGGGACGATCGCAACGGTGACGCTGCCGCGACCGCGCGGCTCGTCGGTGGCGTTGCTCGCGACCGCCTCGATCGTGAGCGCGCCGGTGCGGCCGGTGGGTGTGACCGTGAAGGTGAGCGGCAGCGTGTCGCCGGCGGCCAGGGTGAACGTCTGGCTGGACGAGCCGCCCGCGTTGGAGACGACCAGGTCGAGCGTCTCGAACGTGCTCATGGTCGGGCGGCCGCGCAGCGTCACGTAGACGACCGTCTGCGGGTCGTCGCCGCACGCCGCGACCCAAGGCAGCATGATCCACAGGATGGCGAGGAGGGCTTTCATCCGATCATCACGGGTATCTCGATCATCGCGGGTAGTTGACGTTGCCGAGGTCGGAGCCGGGCACGCCGCCGTCGTCGCGCGTGAGCACGAACGCGGTGGTGGCGGCGCCGACGATCACGAGGCCGGTCCAGAACCACCAGGTCTTGTAGACGGGCGCGCCGGTGTCCTTGGGGCCGGTGGGACCGGGGATCGGGTCGACGCGCTGCCTGGGCGGCTTGCCGGCGGTGCGCGCCTTCTCCTCCTCGAGCTCGGTGATGAGCTCCTCGGTGCCCTCGCGGTTCACGGCGTCGGGCTTGAGGCGCAGGTACTTGCGGAACGAGAAGATGGCCTCGTCGTAGGCGCCCAGGTTGCGGTGGCACTGGCCGATGTTGAAGAGGAACTCGGGCAGCGGGTACTCCTCGAAGGCGCGCTGGTACTCGCCGAGCGCCTCGGCGAAGCGGCCCAGCGCGAACAGCTTCTCGCCCTTCTTGAAGAACTTGCGCGCGCGCTTGAGCGCGGCGTCGTCCTCGCTGTCGGCGGCGAACGCGGCCGGTGCGGCCAGCGTCAGCGACGCGGTGCACAGGAAGATCGGCAGCGCCGCGGCGACGAGCCGGTTCATTTCTTGCCGAACGGATCCAACGTATCCGCGCGATCGATCTTGTCCGGCTTCTTCACCGGGATCGGTTCGGTCTTGGGCGGGACGTCGGGCGGTGAGTCGGCCGCGGGCGGCTCGATCACCGTCGGGTTCGGGGTGGCGACCTTGCCGGGCTCGCCGCTCTTGTCGTCGCTGGACTTGCCGTCGCGCACGCCACTGCCGTCGCGCGTGCCCTTGCCGTCGCGCGTGCCCTTGCCGTCGCGCGCGCCGCTGCCATCGCCGCTGCGCAGGGGCGGCGGTGCGCCGACGAGCACGGTGTCGTCATCGGCGAGCAGGATCACGTTGGCGTCGGGCGGCGGCGCGGCGCCCAGCGGGACCTCTAGCTGGTGGTCGCGGAAGCCGGCGCGCTTGAGCGTGAAGACCCGCTTCTGCGTGGAGCCACCGTCGGCGGGGTCGATGGTGAGCTCACACGGCGTCTTGCACTGCGAGTCGCTCGAGCCGTAGACGAACACGTCGGCGCCCACCGGATCGGTGCGCACGCCTAGCTTCACGAGCCGCGAGCCGAGGCGCGAGGAGCGTCCGTTGGGCATCGTGGGCGCGTCGGCGCGCCCGTCGCCGAGCGGGAACACCAGCGGAGCGGTGGAGCGCAGGTCGGGCGCGGCTTCGACCGGATCGCGGCCGACACCGGTGGCGAGGACGAACCCGCCGATGGCGATGGCCGCTGCGCCTGCGGTCCACAGCGGCCAGGTCGCGCGCGGCTTGCGCGCCGGCGGCTGTGTGGGTTCGACGCGCAGATCGCCCAGCACCATGCGCGTGTCGAGGCCGTTGGAGGAGGGCTGGTCGGCGTCGGCGTCGGCGTGGTCGCCAGGCCAGGCCTCGGCGTGCAGACGTTCGGGCGGCAGCCCGGGCATGCCGGGCACGCTCGGCAACGTCTCGCCCACCGTCTGCGAAGGGCGCCCGGGCCACGCGTTGCCGCTCGGCCCACCCCCCCCCGAGACCGCCGCGCGCTCGCCGGACGCACGCCGCTCGCCCGAGCCGCCCGAGCCGCCCGAGCCGCCCGAGCCCGACCCTCGTTCGCCCGAACCGCGGCGCTCGCCCGAACCGCGCCGCTCGCCAGGATCCGACGTGGGCCCGCTGCCCGCGCGGCGCGATCCGCTCGAGCCATGCGGACGCAGCCCGCTGGCGCGCGCGCCGCCTGCGTTGCGCAGGTCGACCTGGCCGGTATCGAGCACGCCCAGCCGCTCGTACAGCCGGTCGCGCAGCTCGCCCACCGTTGGGTAGCGATCGCTGGCCTTCTTGGCCAGGCAGCGCAGGATGATCTGCTCGAGCTCGTAGCTCATGGCCGCGCCGCCCGGGGTCTGGCGCGGCGGCACGGGCGGCTCGCTCATGTGCTTGATCACGAACTCGCCGAAGCTTCGGCCGCGAAACAGCGCCTGGCCGCAGAAGAGCTCGTACATGATCGCGCCCAGCGAGTAGACGTCGCTGCGCCCGTCGACGTCGAGGCCGCCGGCCTGCTCCGGCGACATGTACGCGGGCGTGCCCACAACCGAGCCGGCTGCGGTCTGCCAGCCGATGTCCTCGCCGTCCTCGCCGTCGCCGAGCGCGAGCAGCTTGGCGACACCGAAGTCGAGCAGCTTGGCCAGCTCGCCGACCTCGTCCTCGAGGAGGAAGATATTGTCAGGCTTGAGGTCGCGGTGGACGATGCCGACCGCGTGCGCGGCCTCGAGCGCGTCGCACGTCTGCACCAGGATGCTGAGCAGGCGCGCCGGCTCCATGGGACCGTAGGTGCGCAGCACCTTGCCGAGCGACGCGCCCTCGAGCAGCTCCATGATGATGAAGGTGGTGCCGTCCTCGAGCTCGACGTAGTCGGTGACCTCGACGATGTTGCGGTGGCGGATCTTGTTGACCGCCTTGGCCTCCTGGAAGAAGCGGGCGACCGCGTCGCGCTTGACCGCGAACTCGGGCTTGAGCAGCTTGAGCGCCACCTGGCGGCCGAGGCGCACATGCTCGGCGCGGTAGACGCGACCCATGCCGCCGCGGCCGATGACCTCGATGAGCTTGTAGCTGCCGAGGACGCGGCCGATCGCGTCCTCGGCGCGCGAGTCGCGTGGCCGAGCGGGTGCCGCGACGCGCTTGCTGGGTGGCAGGATCGCGGCGGTCTGCGCCGGGCTCGAGCCGTGCGCGCGCGGCGCGCCAGTGCCCTCGTAGTGATCGCCGCTGTAGCCGCCCTCGTCGTCGTGATCGTCGAGCGCGTTGATGCCGGCGTCGCGCGGTTCGTCGTCCATCGCGCCGGTCGGCTCGAGCGTGGGCATGCGCGCGCTCGGCAACGAGCCCTGCGGCGCGGGCGTCCTGCGGCGTGGCGTCGGCGTGACGATCGGCGCGGTCACGGTGAGCGGTCGTAGCAAGAGCGGGGTGCCCACTTCGCCGCACACGTCGGAGTGACAGACCAGGATCTGGTCAGGATGCGACGTGTGGCAGCGGGGACAGAGGCGCATTCGTGAGCGTAAATGGCATTCTACGCCCCGGTCGTGCGGCCCGCAAACGCCCTGGCTGTCAGCGGCCTGTCAGCAGCCTGTCAGCGTGGGATGGGCCACGCTTCATGGCGTAAGTATTCGAATTGAATCGACAATTTCGGACGTCACCATGGGCGACTCCTCGATCTGCAGGCGCGTGCGCAGCGGCGGGAGGGCGCTCTCGGAGCCGGTCATGCCCAGGGCGCGCGCTGCGTCGGCCCTTACGTCGGGCACGGCGTGATCGAGCAGGGGTGCGATCTCGGGCACCGCGCGGCCGCGCGCGAGCGGCGCAAGTGACAGCATGGCCGCGCGCGCGAAGAGCGTGGGCGCACCCGCCCGCACCGTCTGGCCGCGCTCGACGATGAGACGCAGCCGCGCCTCGGTGGGTGTGCCGGGGTAGGACGCGAGCGTGCTGATCGCCTGCAGCCGGGTGTGCGGCCGCGACTCGGTGCTGTCGGCCATGTCGCGCAGCAAGGTGGCCGCGTGGTCGCTGCCGCCGGCGACCTCGTCGATGCGCGCGGGCGAGGGCGGCGCTTCGATCGAGCGCAGCAGCGAGTCGACCACGATGCGCGCGTCGGGCGCGGGCACCAGCGCGAGCGCCAGGCCGGGCACGAGCCACGAGCCGCCGAGCAGCACGAGCCGCAGCGAGATCCGGCGGCCGCGCTCCAGGGTCAACGGAGCACCGGGCTGCGGCGCAGGATCTTCGCCTGCTCCTCGGTCAGCTCGGCGTCGGTGCCGAGGCGGAAGTAGAGGAGGTTGTCCGAGCCGTCTCCGGTCGAGACCAGCGGATCGCGTCGGCCGTGCACGTCGACGGCCTCGTGCAGGCCCAGGTAGCGCGCGGCGGCGCGCGCCGCGAGCCGGCCGACGTCGTCCCAGCCGAGCAGGCAAAGCGCGTCGACCGAGACGACCACGCCCGAGTGCGACGTGTCGTGCGCGATCGGGCCAGGCGTGCCGCCGGTGGCAGCGAGCACGCCGAGCGGATAGATCGAGCGCACGAGGTAGACGTCGAGCGCGGGCCGTCCGGGCTGGCCCAGCGCGAACAGCTTGCCCATCTCGTCGGGCCTGACCGAGTCGAGCTCGGGGCGGCCGATCTCGTCGTTGTAGGTGAGCGTGCCCAGGGCGAGGCCGGCGGGCAGGAAGGCGGCGCGCCAGGCGGGCAGCAGCGCGGTCTGCCAGCCGCTCGACTTGTCGGCCGCGCGCGCCGCGCTCAGCTCGTTGTCGCCCAGGCATGCGTGTCCGGCTAGATCCATGAAGTGGAAGTTCACGTCGAGTGCGCGGCCCTCGATGCCGAGCCGGTAGATGGCGCGCACGCGCGGCGTGGGGCGCGCCACCGGCAGGTTGCCTTGCCAGGCCGACACGGTGGCGCGGTAGACGCCGGGCTCGAGCGGCGCGCCCGACGAGCTGGGCAGCAGCACCGACGAGGTCTCGGTGGTGGGCGCGTAGCGGATCGACTGCTCGGTGGTGCTCGCGAGCTCGCCCGACGGCAGCTCCCAGAGCGACATTCCCGAGGGTGACACGAGCTTGCCGATGCCGACGACGAGGTTGGGATCCGAGACCTCGGTGACCAGGGTCATCGACAGCGCGTGCGTGGGCACGGGCACGCGCACGGTGCCGTCGTCCTCGACGCGCAGCTCGACCGCGAGCACGCCCGCCGAGGGCATGCAGCCGCCGAACTGATCGACCGCGCGCGGCGTCAGCGAGATCGGCACGCCCACGCAAGCCGCGCCGCCGCGGCAGTCGTCGTCCTCGGCGCACAGCTCGGCACAGTGGCCGAGCGAGCATGCGCGTGAGCCGCACTCGTCGTCCTGCTCGCACGAGGCGCCCGACGACAGCCCGATCGCCCACTGGCAGGTCGGCGCGAGCGTGTCCGGCTCGCCGTCGCCGTCACCGTCGACGCCGGTGGCGGCGCAGTCTTGACCGGGGCCGCAGTCGGCCTCGCGATCACAAGCGTCACCGACGTCGGAGGGCACGAACTCGCAGCGGCTGCGCTCGCAAGCGTAGCCGTCGTCGCAGTCACGCCGCGTCTCACACTCGGGCACGCCAGGTGACGGGTCCGGCTCACAGCCGCTCGACCCGACACACACCAGCACCGAGGTGACACACGCCGCCACGAGGCGCGCGTGTCGAGAGGCGCTGGCAATCACTGGCTTTTTATCTCGGCGGCCCAAACTTCGTCCCGCTGGTGGCGCCAGTATAGATCGATATAATGCCGCGCACGCAACCGTGAAGGTGCCGGTACGCCGCGACCCGCGGACCCGGGGGAGGAATCATCTTGAGCCGTAAGAATTTAGTTTCGTTGGCTTTGATGGGGTTCTTGTCACTCGGGGTGCCGGCCTTTGCTGGGGCACAGGAAGGCGAAGGTGGCGATGAAGAGGAGGCACCGGCCGAGCCCACGGAAGGCGCCGAGGTCGGTGGCGAGGCCACCGACGGCGCGCCGCTGGTCGGAAAACAGACGGAGAAGCGACGCTGGGGCGTGGGTGCGCGGCTGCGCTACGTTTTCATACCCCAGGCCGTGCTGAACCTCTTCCTCGACCATTCGACGTCGATGAACTCGATCGGCTTCGGGGTCGAGGTCGTCGGCCGCAAGGGCGACTTCGACATCGTGTTCGGGCTCGAGTACGACGGCGCCAGCCCCGAGAACGGGCTCTACCAGGAGAAGGGCGAGAATCCGTCCATCCCCGGCGAGTACCCCGACTTCACCGAGTTCGACGGCCTGGGCATGATCGGCCTCGACGCGTCGTTCATCTGGCACGCCAAGATGTCTGACAAGGTCCAGCTCCGCTACGGCGCGGGCATCGGGCTGGGCATCGTGACCGGCACGATCTACCAGACCGACACCGTGTGCCCGCCCGGCACCACCGTCGACGATCTCGACGACTCGAGCCAGTGCGCGCCGCTGGCCGGCTCGCGCGCCGAGTCCGACGACGTGCCGCCGATCGTGCCGATCATCAACGTGCAGCTCGGCGCGCGCTTCATGCTCTCGGAGAACATCTCGTTCAACGTCGAGACTGGCTTCCGCGACGTGTTCTACCTGGGCCTCGGGACCGACTACATCTTCTAGGCGCGTCGGCGCACGCGAGCTTCACCGCGGTCACGCCGCGGAAGGTGCTCTCACGGACAAGGCGGGTCCCGGTGTCCCGGGGCCTTCGGCCCACCCGGCTAGCCGCGCGGCTTCCGGATCTCCCCCACCCGCAGCGTTATCTTCTCCGCGTCGAAGTGCTCGGCGAGCGGGATGGCGTACTTGCGCGACGAGCCGACCAGCGCCTTCCACTCCTGCGCGGTGATCTGGCCGTACGCGGCCAGGTGCGCGCGCAGGCGCGTGCGCAGGCCGGCCACGGCGCCCGCGTCGACGAGGTAGTCCGACTTCACGCGCACCAGGCGGCCGGCGCGCAAGAGCACGTCGAGCGCCTGCTTCACGTGCGCGGTCGGCGCGGCGACCTCGGCGGCGACGTCGTCGGGGCGCGGCGGCTCGAGGCCCCAGGTGACGAAGCGCGCGGCGATCTTGTCGACGAGCGGATCGAGCGCCGACGCGGCGGCGGCCGAGGCGGCGGTGCGGCGCACGCGCGCGACCACGTCGGCGGTGGCGCTGATCGCGCCGCGCCGCGCCAGCCCGGCGACCAGCGCGTCGAAGAGCCGCGGCGGCAGCGCGCGCGGCAGGCGCGAGCGCAGCTCCTCGCGCGGCACGCCGTCCTTGTGCGGCGCGGCCGCGTGGAAGGCGTCGACCGCGGCGAGCGCGGTGGCCTCGAGGCGCGCGAGCGCCTCGGCGTGCAGGTAGTGATCGCCGTCGCGGAGTAGCTCGCTGGCCTGCACCAGGCGGTTGAGCGCCGCGTCGATCGTCGCGGCCGGCAGCCCCAGGCGGCCGGCCAGCGCCGCGCGCGCCATGCCCGCGGGGCCGGACGACTTGATCTCGAGCGCCACGCGCGAGACCGGCGCAGCGTCGGCGACCTCGCGCAGCCCGCGCGCGGCCTCGGCGTCCTCACGCCGCAGCTTGCGCGCGTGCACGCGCACGATCTCGCCGCCTCCGATCGTCGTGCCGTGGTGCTCCTGGAGCTGGAAGCCGCGCGCGATGAAGCGATCGCCGGGCAGCGCCGCGATCGGCTCGTCCAGGTGCAGCTGCACGAGCGCCTCGTCGCCGGGGCGCAGCTCGGCGCGGTCGGCGAGCACGACCGTGGCCATGACCTGCGCGGTGCCGTGGTGCACCAGACACTTGGCCCGCTGCAGGAGCGGCCCGCGTGACGTGCGCAGGTAGCGCAGGCGCGCGTCGACGAGGTGCGTGGGCTCGAGCGTGCCCGCGTGCGCGAGCAACTCGCCGCGGTGCAGCTCGGCGCGCTCGACGCCGGCCAGGTTCACCGCGCAGCGCGTGCCCGCGCGCGCCTCGTTGACCGCGGCGCCGTGCACCTGCAGCCCGCGCACCTTGGCGGCCGGGCCGTCGGGCAGCGCGACCACGTCGTCGCCGACGCGCACGCGCCCGCCCAGGATGGTCCCGGTCACCACCGTGCCGAAGCCCTTCATGGTGAACACGCGGTCGAGCGGCAGGCGCAGCGGCCCGTCGGGCGAGCGCGCCGGCACCAGCTGCGCCAGGCGCAAGAGCTCCGCGCGCAGCTCGGGCAGGCCGTCGCCGGTGAGCGCCGACACGGGCACCAGCCGCGCCTCGGCCAGGAACGAGCCGGCGAGCGCAGCGTGCACGTCGGCCTCGACCAGCTCGAGCCACGCGGCGTCGACCAGGTCGCGCTTGGTCAGCACCACGACGCCGTGGCGGATGCCCAGCAGGTCGCACACGTCCAGGTGCTCGCGCGTCTGCGGCATCACGCCCTCGTCGGCGGCGATGACCAGCATGACCACGTCGACGCCGCCCGCGCCGGCGACCATGGCGCGCAGGAAGCGCTCGTGGCCGGGCACGTCGATGAGCCCGAAGCGGCGGCCGCCCTCGTCGAGGTGCGCGAAGCCGAGCTCGGTGGTGATGCCGCGCTCCTTCTCTTCCTTCAGGCGATCGGTGTCGATGCCGGTCAGCGCGCGCACGAGCGCGGTCTTGCCGTGATCGATGTGCCCGGCGGTGCCGAGGACGATGGGCTGGGTCAGCACGCGCGCGAGTTGTACTTCAGATCGTGGCGCGCGGCGCGGGCGTCCCGAGCGTCACTTGACCTCGATCGTCGTGTGCAGCCACAGGAGCTGCGGCGCGAGCGTCAGCACCGCCTTCAAGCCGCCCAGGTTGGCGGCGAGCTCGCCCGCGCCGGTCCAGCCGAGCTCGGGCTCGAGCACGTGCTGCGCGAACCAGGGCAGCTCGGTGCGCGCGAGCGCCACGAACGGCGTCGCGCCGCCCGGGCTCGCCGGCGAGGGCTGGCCCCACCACCAGGACAGCGCCGCGTCGCCGCCCCACGCGAGCCCGTAGATCGTGCGCTTGCCGTCCGCTGACGGCGCCGCGACCGCCCACGGATCCGCCGGGCGGCCGCTCTTCCACACCTCGAGCTTGCGCTTGCCGGTGGTCGCCTTGGAGCGCTTGAGCACGCGATCCAGGTAGTCGTGGAACATCGGCTGCGCGACCGAGCCGACCAGCATGGCCTGGGTGTCGCCGGCGCGCGGCCCGAAGCGCTTCACGGCCAGCGCGACGTTGCGTAGGCCGCGGAAGACCTCCATGAGGCTCGCGTCGCCGTCGAGGCCGCGGGTCAGGTACTGCGGCCAGGCGAGCAGCAAGAGGTTCGCGCTCGCCGCGAAGCCGCACAGGCGCGCGCGCTCGTCGATGGCCCGGCGCTCCTGCTGCAGCACGGCGGGCAGGGGCAGCTTGCGCAGGCCCTCGGTGCCGGCGAGCGGCAGGAGCGCCAGCAGCTTCACGCCGCTGGCGGCGGCGAGATCGACGAGGCCGTCGTCGCTGGTGGCGAACGCCGCGTCGAGCACGCCGGGCGTGCGCAGCGGCCAGTACACGTCGACCGTGAAGCCGGTGCCAGCGGGCGTCGGCGTCGCCGCGAGCACGAGCTCGGTCATCGGGCCCTCGGTGGCGATGGGGCGGAAGTCCTCGCAGGCCGCGACCTCGCGCTCGCCGGTGTCGAGCACGCTGCGTGCCTGTGCCGCGTCGGGCACGCCGGCCGCGCCCGCCAGCACCTTGCTCCAGCCGATGAACTTGCCCAGGTCGAGCAGCCGCTCGGGCTTCACGTAGATGCCGACGGTCGCGCCCGCGAAGGCCGAGCCCGGCTGGGCGCGGACGTCGATCGCCTGCGCCCCGTTCTGCTTGAGCTTGCGGGTCACCAGCTTGAGCAGCGGCGCGCCGTCCTTCTTCCAGTCGACCGCCACGCCGCCGAACGCCCACAGCGCATCGACGACCAGGAAGCGCCGGTCCTGCACGCGCACGAACACGAGCACGTCGTGGCCCCATGGCGTGCTGGCGCGCGCGACCGCGAGCACCTTGGCGCCCTTGAGCGCTGCGGCGATGGCCTTGCCCTGCCGGGCGTCGGCGCGGAACACCGCGGCGAGCCCAGCCGCGGGACCGCTGGTGAGCACCATCTCGGGCCCGCTGCCCGCGAAGGTCGCGAGCGCCTTGCGCAGCTTGGCCTCGTCGGCGATCAGCGCGACCAGGCGCGAGCGATTCCAGACGCGCGGCGCCTTCGCCTGCCGCTTGGCGTCGCCGGGCCGCTCGGCGCGCGCGCGGAAGGCCTTCTCGGTGGCCTCGGCGTCGACCGCGAACAGCGAGACGAGGATCGGCACATTCGTTTGCAGCCCTGACTCGGCCCAGCTGGTGGTGCCGTCGAAGCCCATCCGGTGCACGTAGGCGGCCGCGGTCTCGTCGATCCAGCGCCGCAGCGCGGGCGCCACGCGCGGGCCGGTCACGCGGCGCGCCCAGGTGAAGAACGCCGCCTCGGCATCGGGGACGATGCTCAGGTAGACCGCCGCGTCGGCGTCGACCAGGCCGAGCTGCGGCTCGACCGGGAGCGCGGCGGCGCTCGCTCGCGACGGTGCGAACGCGGCGAACGCGAACGCGAACGCGAACGCGGCGAACGCGAACGCGCGAAGCGCGACGAGCTCACCCGGAACGGACCGCTTCAGCATCGTCGCTCCTTTGATTCTGCCGGGACCCGGAGAGGTAAATACGCGTTTACCGCCAGAACCACAGCAATGACAAGTAGTTGCCTGGGTAGATCCTGTCCCCGGCGTTTTACCGCAGTCGCAGCTCGCGCTTGAGCACCTTGCCGGTGGGGTTGCGCGGCAGCACGTCGATGAGCTCGAAGGTCTTGGGGCACTTGAAGTCGGCGAGGCCGTCGCGGCAGAAGCCGCGCAGCTCCTCGGCGGTAGCCTGCTGGCCTTCGCGCACGACCACGAAGGCCTTCAGGCTCTCGCCCCACTCGGCGTCGGGCACGCCGATCACCGCGGCCTCGGCGACCGCCGGGTGCGTGTGCAGGTGCTGCTCGATCTCGAACGGGTAGATGTTCACGCCGCCCGAGATCACCATGTCGCTCTTGCGATCGGCCAGGTAGTAGTAGCCCTCGGCGTCCACGCGCCCGACGTCTCCGACGGAGAAGTAGCCGTCCTTCATGGCCTTCTGGGTGGCGTCGGCGTTCCGGTGGTAGCCGGGCACGAGCATGGTGTTCTTGACGTAGAGCTCGCCCGGCTCGCCCGCGGCGACCTCGCGTCCGTCGTCGTCGAGCAGGCGGATCTGGTTGCCGAGCAGGGCGCGCCCGATGGTGCCGGGGCGCGCGGTGTGCTCGCCGGGCAGCGCGAGGGTGACCATGCCGGTCTCGGTCGCGCCGTAGAAGTTGTACAAGATGGGCCCGAATGCCTCCTCGACGCGGCGCGCGGTTTCGGTCGGCAGCGGCGCGGCGCCGCTGACCAGCCAGCGCAGCGACGACAGGTCGTACTTCTTGCGCACCTCGGGTGCCACCGCCGCGAGCCGGGCGAGCAGGGTCGGCACCATGAACGAGGTGGTGATGCGCTCGCGCTCGATCAACGCGAGCACGCGCTCCGGCTCGAAGTGCCCGGGCGCGAGCACGCAGGTGCCGCCGAACATGTACGTGAGCGCCATGAACGCGGGCGCAGCCGAGTGGTAGAGCGGGCACACGACCAGGTGGCGGTCGTCGTGGCGAAAACGAATGTGGGAGAGGAACTCGGTGACCGCCGGGTGGAAGGTCTTCTTGAAGTCGCGCGCCGCGCCTTTGGGCCGGCCGGTCGTGCCCGAGGTGTAGATCATCACGCCGCCTGACTCGGTCGTGGTGCCCACGTCGGGCGGCG